>DASTMB010000040.1 GCA_035714365.1 Mycobacteriales bacterium
TAGCGTGAGACACGAAGACCTCCTGTTCGCGGAGCGGTTCCTAGACAGCTCCACTCCACGACAGGAGGTCTTCGCCTTCAAGATCACTCAGATCGTGTCGTCACACGACCTCAACCAACGTCCCTGGTGAGTACAGCTAGTGGTGCTCGGGGTTGGCGCGGAGCCAGACCCGGAGGTGGCCCGCGGCCAGCAGGAGCAGCAGCGCGATGGCGATCGAGCGGAACAGCTTGCGGCCCTCGAACACGCTCTGCACCGACTCGACCAGCGTGCTCGTGATGCCGCCGCCGCTCGCGATCTTCTCCGGCACGGTCACCGTCTGGTCGCCGTACTCGAGCATCGGGTCGTACGTGCCCTCGGGGATCGGCGTCTCGCCGACCGTGAACTTCGGCAGCGGCGGGAGCTTCGGCGCGCCGAGCTTCGGCGAGAACGTCTTGAAGGTCAGGCCGAACGCCATCCGCGCCTTCGCCAGCGCGATGGCCGGGTCGGTCGTGGGCTTGGCGCCGGAGCCGTAGGTGGTGCCGGAGCCGGCGCCGGTGTTGTAGCCGTTCTGGTCGGTGCCGGAGCCGGTGCTGCCGGTGCCGGAGCCGTTCGTGCCGGTGCCGCCGGAGCCGGAGCCGTTCGTGCCGGTGCCGCCGTTGTAGCCGCCGGTGCCGCCGGAGCCGTTGTTGCCGCCGGTCGAGCCGGTGCCGGAGCCGGTGTCGCCGCCGCCGCTGCCCGGGTCGGGCGTCGGGTCGGGCGTGGGCTCGGTGAACGTCACGGTGGCCGGCTGCGACATCGGCGAGTCGAGCTGGGCGGTGCCGGCGTCGCCGGTGCAGTTGGCGCAGGCGAGGCGGTGGGCGCGGACGACGTAGCTGTGCTCGCCGCCGTAGCCGCTGCTCGGCAGGTCGAACTCGTACTGCGTCGTGCCGGCGGGGAGGTTCGCGGCGACGGTCGTGCCGTCGGCGGTGAACACGTCGTAGCCGGTGGTGTCGGGCTCGCGGTTGGCGGTCCAGGAGACGCGCACCCGGTGCGTGCCGGCCGCGGTGGCCGCGACGCCGGTGGGCGCCGCCGGGGGCACCTGGAGGACGACGGTGCGGGTGCCGGTCGCGCCGCCGGTCATCGTGGCGGTGTAGCGGCCGTTGTAGGCGGGCGCGCCGCCCTCGGGGCAGGGGTTGGCGACGTAGTTGGCGCACGCGGGGGTGAAGGTGAACTTCACGTCCTTGTCGGTGCTGCCGGTGGAGGTGTCGACGGTGTACGGGCCGGGCTGCGGGCCGGGGACCTCGAGGTTGAGCTTGACGGCGGTGCCGTCGGGCGAGGCGACGACGGAGCCGCCGCGGTCCAGGGCCGCCGCGAAGTCGATCGGCGCGGTCGTGGTGTAGGTGGAGTTGTCGGTGGGCTTGCTCCACGTGGCCTTCACCGTCGCGTAGGCCGGCGCCGCGGCGAGCAGCACTCCCCCGACGGCGACGGCGACCGGCAGCACCGCTGCCCGGCGCGCGTTCCTCACGACGACCTCCTGTGTAGCTCCGCTGCCGCTGGCCGCGCCGCGTACCGCTCCATCGTCACGAACCCGGTCGAGGTTGACCCGGCCCGTGCGGTCGGACGGCGCCGCATACGGCGGTGGTTCCGTGCTGTTGAAACGGACAACGCGCCACGGACGGGAAGGTTACGGCTCCCGTGCCCCGCTCTCGTCGCGGCGCGCTGCCTGGTGCTGGTGGTGCTCGTGGTGTGCGGTCAGGCCTTGACGGGCGGGAGCTGGGCGGTCATCTGGAGCCGGAGGACGAGGCGCTGGCGGGCGCTGCCCTTCGGGTGGCAGGTGGTCAGCGTGAGCCAGTGGGCGGTCGGGTCGCTCGGCGGCGCGACCACCTGGAACTCGGTCGGCAGGACCGGGTGCGGGTTGGCGACCGTGCCCTTCGCGTCCGGGAACGCCGGCGTCACCTTGTACTCGTACCGCGCGAACGGCGTGTCCAGGTAGACGACGTCCCCGGCCTTCATCTCGTCCAGCCGGTTGAACGGGCGGCCGTACGTGGTGCGGTGGCCGGCGATGGCGACGTTGCCGGCCTCGCCGGGCAGCGGGGTGTTGACGTAGTGGCCGGCGCCGGCCTTGAGCGCGGCGGGCGTGGTGCCCTCGACCACGAGCACGTTGAGCTTCAGCTTCGGGATGACGATGCGGGTGAGGCCCTGGCCGACCTTGATCTGGTGCAGCCGGTACGCCTCGCGGTAGGCGGGGTTGTCGAACTGCGTGCGCAGCTTGCTCTGGATCCGCGCCGACCACAGGTCGGTCGCGAACGGCCAGGTGAACATGCCGGCGCCGGCGAGCGCGAGCACGATCGACAGCACGGACAGCGCGCGGCGGCCGCCGGGGCGCCGCAGCGAGTCGCCGACGAGGCGCCGGGCCGGGCGCGGGCTCTCCGGGACGGGCGGGGTGATGAAGGTCGCGTCCATGCTGGGTGTCTCCGTCGGCCGGGGCTGCGTTCGTCAGGATGCCCAACGCGTCAGCGGCGCGGAAGTTCCTCCTGAGAGGACCATCCTCGCAAACGGTGTCGAACCGGGCACCCGCAGTGGTGTTCTCGGGCGCCCGGGGCCGCGGGTTGAGTCAGGCGCCGCAGCGACGCCGGGCGGCCCGGACGGTCGCCACGAGCACGAGCAGCAGGCCCGCGAGCATGCCGTAGTAGCCGGCGCGGACGCCGTGGGCGCCGCCGGAGACGATGCCGACCAGGCCCGCCTCGGTGACGCCGACCGTGGCGACGACGACGGCCGTGAGCAGCCGGTCGACGCCGCTCGCCGTGGCCGGGCGGTCGCCGTCGGCCGCGCGGGCGCGCAGCGTCGTGGCGAGCAGCACCGTGGCGGCGACCGCGGCGATCGGGCGCCACCACAGCCGGCCGCCGAGCTCGGCGGCGGTGCCGTCGTTGCGGGCGTACGGCAGCAGCAGGAACGCCACCACCGTGATCGCCGTGCCGACCAGCGCGAGGCGGACGTCGCCGGGCGCGGTGCGGTAGCGGTCGGCGAGGTCGCCGGCGCGGCGGCGTACCGCGTCGCCGGCGGGCGCCAGCCGTTCCCGCCACCCGCCCGCGGGCGCGCCGGAGCGACCGTCGGCGCGCGTTCCGGCGCGGACGGTGGCCGGGTCCGGCAGCACCTGGGTCGGGCCGGTGCCGGGGTCGTCGGGGTACGGCGTGGGGGCGGCGGCCGGGACCGCGGGCATGGCGGCGGTCGCCGCGACGCCGGCGGTGTCGCCGGAGGCGGCGGTGCCGCGCGCGGGCGCGCGGCCGGTGAGCGTGGCGGCGGGGCTCTCGCCGAACGCGGTGCCGCGGGCGGCGGCGCCGACCATGAGCGGCGTGCCACACGACGGGCAGAACCGGCGTTCGGCGGCGACGTCGGACGAGCACGAGGGACAGCGCACGGTGACCTCCTGGGCGACACCGGCGTCGTACCCACCCGGATGCCGCGCCACGCGGCGAGGCCGGCGGCGCCGCCGGGCGGTCCGGGCGCGGCGCGGGCGGTGGCGCGGACGGGGCGGCCGCCCGCCGCGCGGGGCGTCGGCACCTCGACCACGACGGTGACGGCGGTCGCGGTGGGGGCGCAGGCGGCGAGGCGGGCGGCGTTGGCGGCGGCCACGGTCGCGGCCGCGGGGCAGGCGGGGGCGCCGCGGCCGAGGGCGTCGGCGGCGGCGAGCGCGGCCAGGTCGGCGGCGGCACGGGCGCGGGCGCCGGCCAGCAGGACGGAGGCGACCAGCGCCACGCCCGCCGCGAACGCCGCCGTCGCCACGGCCGCCGCGAGCACAAGGACGGTCGCGGACCCGGCGTCGGGGTGGGGAGTGGGGCCGGTGCGGTGGCCGGAGCGGGGGCGGGCGGCCCGGGCGGCCGCGGAGCCGGAGCGGCGGGCCGCGGGGCAGGGGCGGGCGGCGCGGGCGGTCGCGGAGCCCGCGTCGGAGCGTTGCGTCACGGCTCCTCCCCCGGTGGCTCGCCGTGCGCGGTCGCGGCCTGGGCGACGGTGACCGGCGGCAGGAGGCGGCCCAGCAGCGGCGGGGCGAGGCGCGCGGTGACCCGGACGGTGACGAGGTCGCCGTCGGCGGTGCGGGCGGTGGCGACGGGGCGGCCGGCGGTACGGCGCGCGGTCGCGGCGACCGTCTCCGGCGCCTCGCCGCGCGCGGCGGCCCGGGCGGCGGCACGCGCGGCGTCGGCGCAGCGCAGCGTCGCCGCCACGACCGACAGCGCCCAGACGCAGAGCGCGAGGACGGCGAGCAGCGCGGGCAGCGCGACGGCGAGCTCGGCGGTGGCGGAGCCGCGTTGGGTACGGGTCGTCATGGGTCCAGGCTGGCGCGCGGGAGGGCCGCGGGGCAGGGCGCGGGAACGATCTGTGGACGGCGGCCGAGGGCCTGTGGACGTGGCTGCCGCGCGGTGCCGGGAGAATGGCCGGGTGACGGAGCAGCGGGACACGGCGGCAGGCAACGCGGGCAGCGACGGCGCGGGCGGCGCGGCCGAGGGCAGCGCCGCACCGGGGCGGCGGCAGTGGTGGCGCACGCTGCCGTTCCTGCTGGTGCTGGGGGTGCTGCCGGCACCGTTCGGGCTGTACTTCATGCCGTTCGTGGCGATCGGTGTGCTGCTGAGCGACCCGACGCGCGAGACGGAGGTGCGCGCGGGCGGGTCGGTGCTGCTGTTCTGGTGGGCGTACAGCTTCCGCGAGGGCGACACGTCGCCGTACTTCGGCGCGGTGCTGCTCGCGATCGGCGCGGTGCTGCTCGCGCGGGGGGCGCTGGCGCGGCGGGCGGCGGGCGGGCGTTCGTGGTGGGTGCCGTGGCTCGGCGCGGTACTGGCGGTGGGGCTGGCGGTGGCGGCGTTCGTGCCGTACGGGTACCGCGAGCCGGAGGTGAGCCGCGACGAGGCGGTCCGGCTGACGCTCGCCGAACGCGCCGCGCACCCGTGGCGCGGGATCGCGGCGAGCCGCTACCTCGCCGACCGCGGGCGGCTGCGGATCGTGCACACGCCGGTCTGGTACGTCGCCCTCTACGAGACCTCGACGCAGGCGCCGCGGACGGCCGACGGGGAGCCGTGCTTCAGCCGCCGCGAGGTGTGGCGGGTCGACGCGCTCTCCGGCGACGTGTCGCGGGCGACGTACGACGAGGCGAGCGTCGGCAACGACCCGTGCCTGCCGGTCCGCCAGGGGACCGGCGAGGACGTGCGGCCGGTGCCGGCCACCTGAGCCTGACCAACGCGGCCGCCGCGCCGCGGGGCGGGTCCGGCCCACCCCGCGGCCCCAGCGGTCAGAACGCGAAGTGCAGCGCCTTCATGATCGCCTTGACGAGCAGCGACTGGATCGACGGGCTCGTGAGCACCTTCACCAGCACGCCGGCGAAGCCGCAGGCCGCGACGCTCCCCACGGCGTACTCGGCCGAGACCATGCCGTCGTCGCCGCGGACCTTGCGGCGGCGGACGTTGCGCGGACGTTCCATGTGTACCTCCTGACTGGCCGGGACCTTCCCGGTCACACCACTCTTGGCCCGCCGGAACGCCCGCGGCAGGGGCGGTCGCGCATCTGTGGACAGCGCGTTCAGCCTGTGAGCGCAGCGACCAGCGGCACGACGAGCGGCACGATCCCGACCAGCACGAACGCCGGCAGGAAGCACGCCCCCAGCGGCAGCACGGCGACCACCCCCGCGCGGCGCGCGGCGGCCTCGCCGGCCGTCCGGGCGGTCGCGCGGGCGTCGTCGGCAACGGCGCGGAGCGCGGCGGCGGGCGCGGCGCCGGAGTCGGCGGCCCGCGCCAGGGCGCGGGCGAGCGCGCGGACGGGAGGGGGGCGTTCGGGCCCGAGCAACGGCGCCCACGCCACGCCCGCCGGCACGCCGAGGCGGTGCGCGCGGGCCGCGGCGGCGACCTCGGCGCCGAACGGTCCGGCGACGGCCGCGCAGGCGGCGTCGACCGCCGCGTCGACGGGCGCACCGGCGGCGACGCAGGCGGCGACGAGGTCGGCGAGCAGCGGGACGGCGGCGGCGGCCGCGCGGTCGTGCGCGGCGGTGGCGCGCGAGGGCAGCGCGGCCAGCGCGCGGTGGGTGCCGTAGGCGAGGGCGGCGGCGACCACGGGTCCGGCGCGGGGGCCGGCGAGCGCGAACCCGCCCAGCGCGGCGGCCGCCGCGGCGACGGCGGGCGGGACCGCGCGGCGTTCGGCGCCGACGGGGCCGGCGGACGGCGGCGGGGAGGGCGGGGCGGCGGCGCGCAGGCGGCGCGGGTCGGGGCGGGTGACGGCGAGCGCGGCGGCGGCCGCCGCGAGGAGCGCGGCGAGCAGCGCGGTCACGGCGCGGCCCGGGCGGTGAGGCGGCGTACCCACCAGACGCCGGTGGCGTCGAGCGCGGCGCCCGCAAGGAGGCAGGCCAGCCCGGGCGGCGTGCGCAGCAGGAACGTCACCGGCCGCGCCCCCAGCGCCGCCGCCAGCGCGATGCCGCCGAGCGGCAGCGCGGCGAGGACGGCGGCGGAGGTGCGGGGGCCGGCGAGCTGGGCGGCGACCTCGGCGCGGAGGCGTTCGTCGCCGGCGAGGGCGTCGGCGAGGCGGTCGAGCCCGTCGGCGAGGCCGCTGCCGGCGTCGGCGGCGACGCGCCAGAGGGCGGCGACGGCGGCGAGGCGTTCGCCGCCGGGGAGGTCCGGCCACGGCGCGGCGGGGCCGAGCGCGGCGGCGCGGCGCAGGGCGGCGGCGAGCGCCGGCGGGGCGTCGGCCGCCGCGCGCGCGAACGCCTCGGGCGGCGGCGCGCCGGCGCGGAGCTCGGCGGCGGCGGTGCGGCAGGCGCCGGGGAGGGCGGCGCGGGTGTCGCGCGCGGCGTTGGCGGCGGTGCGGCGCCGGAGCAGCGCGCGGGCGGCGAGGGCGCCGGGCGGGACGGCCAGCGAGACGGCCGGGCCGAGCGCCAGCGCCGCGACCGCGGCGGCCGCGACCCACGCGCCGGGCGGCACGCGGGGCGCGGCGAGGCCGCTCAGGTCGCGGACGCGGGTGGCGCCGCCGCCGCCGGAGGCGAGCGCGACGGCGGCCGCGACGAGCGCCGCGCAGGCGAGGGCGGGCGTCACGACGGCGCCTCGCCGGTCGGCGGCGGGTGGGTCACGCGCGGGAGGGCGGGCGGCGCGGCGGGCGGTGGCGGGGCGGGCGGCGGCGCGACAGGCGCCGGCGCGGCCGGGGCGGGGACCCCGCGGGCGGCGAGGCGTTCGGCCAACGCCGGCAGGGCGGGGCCGGAGCGGGTGGTGCGGCCGTCGTACGACAGCGCCACCCCGGCCGCGACGACCGCGACCTCGGCGACGCGGCGCCGCCCGTCCCGCCCGCGGACGAGGTGCACGACGACGTCGAGCGCGGCGTCGACCTGCGCCCGCAACGCCGCCCCCACCAGCCCGGCGGGACCGGCGAGGGCGGCCAGGCGGGGGACGACGTCGGCGGCGGCGTTGGCGTGCAGGGTGGTCATGCCGCCGTCGTGGCCGGTGTTGAGGGCGGCGAGCATGTCGACGACCTCGGGGCCGCGGACCTCGCCGACGACGAGCCGGTCGGGCCGCATCCGCATCGCCTGGCGGACCAGGTCGCGGAGGGTGACGGCGCCGGCGCCCTCGACGTTCGGCGGCCGGGCCTCCAACGACACGACGTGCGGCGTGGCGGGCCGCAGCTCGGCGGCGTCCTCGACCACGACGATCCGCTCGCGCGGGTCGACCAGGCCGAGCAGGCAGCCGAGCAACGTCGTCTTGCCGGTGCCCGTGCCGCCGGAGACGACGACGGCGAGCCGCGCGGCCACGACGGCGGCGAGCCAGTCGGCCATAGGCGCCGAGACGGTGCCCGACGAACGCAGCTCGTCCAGCGACAGCCGCTGGCGGCGCAGCGTGCGGATGCTGACGCAGGTGGCGCGGGTGGCGGGCGGCGCGAGGACGGCGTGCAGCCGGGTGCCGTCGGGCAGCCGCGCGTCGACCCACGGCTGGGCGGCGTCGACCCGCCGCCCGACCCGCGCCGCGAGCCGCCGGACGAGCGCGACGACGGCCGCGTCGTCGCCGAACGTCACCGGCACCCGCTCCAGCCCCGACCCCCGGTCGGCCCACACCTCGTCGGGCGCGTTGACGAGCACGTCGGTGACGGCGGGGTCGCGCAGCAACGGCCCGAGCACGCCGGCGCCGGACACCTCGTCCTCGAGGTGCTGGAGCAGCGCGAGCGGGTCGCTGTCGGGCGGGAACCCGCCCTCCGCCCGCACGGCGGCCGCGACCCGCGCGGCGGACGGCGGCCAGGTCTCCCCGGCCAGGCGGCGGCGCACCCGCTCGACCAGCTCCGGCGGGACGGCGGCGGTCACGCCAGCTCCCCGACGAGCCGCCGGCAGAGGCCGGCCAGCGGGCCGCGCCCGGCCCGGCCGGGTGGCCGGCCCTCGTCCAGCGCCCGCGCGATGCCGGGCTCGGGGTCGAGCCAGCCGGCGAGCGGCAGCCGCAACGCGTCCGCCACCAGCGTCGCGTCCAGCCGCGTCGGGGCCGGCCCGCGGACGACGACGCGCAGGTCGTCCACGAGCAGCTTGGCGGTCTCGGCGACGCGCCGGCCGGACGCCACGGCGCGCACCTCGGCCGGGCAGACGAGCAACGCCGCGTCCGCCGCGCCGAGCAGCGACCGCGCGGTGGCGTCGAAGCAGCGCGGCAGGTCGACCACGACGAGGTCGGAGCCGCGGCGGCAGGCGGCGAGCGTCGCCTCGGCGGTGCGCACCGGGATCGTCGCCGGCCCGGACCGCGGCCAGGCCAGCACGGTGACCTCCCCGCAACGGGCGAGCGTCGCGGCGAGCGCCTCGCCGGACAGCGGCGGCGGCCCGTCGGCGAACGCGTCCCACCGCGCGCCGCTCACGTCCTCGGCGCCGAGCGCGAGGTCGATGCCGCCGCCGTACGGGTCGGCGTCGACGAGGATCGGCCGCCGCCCGGCCCGCGCCGCGGCCAGCGCGAACGCCACCGCGAACGACGTCGCACCCGCGCCCCCGCGCGCGCCCAGCACGGCGACGACCCGCGCGCGCGTGCCGGTGCCGCACGCGTCGGCGAACCGGTCGACCAGCCACGGCTCGGCGTCGGGCAGGAAGAACACGTGCTCCGCGCCGGCCTCCATCGCGTCGCGCCAGAGCGGGTGGTTGGCGAGCGTGTCGCCCGCGACGAGCAGCGCGGGGCGCCGGGGCAGCCCGGCGGCGACGACCTCGGCGAGCCGGTCGTGGCCGACGATCAGCAACGGCGCCTCGCGCCAGGAGGGCGCGGCGGCGGCGAGGTGGTCGGCGACCTCCACCTCGACCCCGGCCGCGGCGGCGAGGCGGAGCAGGTCGTCCAGCAGGTGCTGGTCGGCGGTGAGGACGAGCGGACGTGGCATGGGCAGCCCCCGTAGCGGCGGTCGGGACGCGCCTCGCCGGCACGTCGGGAGGACCACGCTGCCGAACGCCGCCACCACACGGAACCGCCCGGGTGCCATCTGTGGACACCCGGGCGGACCCTGTGGAAGTAAAAGGACGGCCCCCGCCGGGGGGGATAGCGGGGACCGTCCGTGGACTCGACTCCGGGGGGATAGAGCCGAGCCGGCTTGTGTCAGTAGGCGCCTCCGTCGCGGCGGAGGACCGCCATGGCGACGAGGTACACCACCGTGTAGACGACGGCCGCGACGAGCGCGGACGCCCAGTAGCGCTGGTTGGCGAACATGCCGCGGAACGGCGCCACGAGCGGGCTCGCGAGCGTGTGGACCGCGGAGACGAAGCCGTTGGACGTGCGGGCGTCGAGGGCGCGCAGGAGCGCGTCGAGCCCGATCAGCGAGACGACGGCGACGTAGACGACGGTGACGACGTTGCGGACCACCGACGCGACGGACGGCCGCTCGACGACGCTCGACTCGGAGTACGCGGTACCGACGGCACGATCGTCGGTGACGACACGACGGACCACGGAACCCTCCCCTCGGCAGCCGGTGCGGCAGGCACGTGATGCCCTCCCCCGGCGGGCCCAAACCCGTATCGTGGGAAAAATCATGGGCGGCGGCGCGGCGTTCTTCGACCTGGACAAGACGGTGATCGCCCGGTCCAGCACGCTCGCGTTCGGCAAGCCGTTCTACCAGGGCGGCCTGGTCAACCGGCGGGCGGTGCTCAAGAGCACCTACGCGCAGTTCGTCTACCTGATCGCCGGCGCGGACGCCGACGACATGGACCGGATGCGCGACTACCTCAAGACGCTGTGCACCGGCTGGGACGTGGCGCAGGTGCGCGCGATCGTGGACGAGACGCTGCACGACCTGATCGACCCGCTCGTCTACGACGAGGCGGTGTCGCTGATCGAGGAGCACAAGGCGGCCGGGCGGCGCGTCGTCATCGTCAGCAGCAGCGGCGAGGAGGTCGTCGCCCCGATCGGCGAGATGGTCGGCGCCGACGAGGTCGTGGCGACGCGGATGGTCGTGGCGGACGGGAAGTACACGGGCGAGATCGGGTTCTACGCGTACGGCCCGCACAAGGCGGACGCGATCCGCGCGCTGGCCGCCGAGCACGGCTGGGACCTCGCCGACTGCTACGCCTACAGCGACTCGGCCACCGACCTGCCGATGCTGGAGGCCGTCGGGCACCCGGTCGCGGTCAACCCGGACAAGGCGCTGCGCCGGATCGCGGCCGAACGCGGCTGGCCGGTGCGGGAGTTCCGCCGCCCGGTGTCCCTCGCCAGCCGGCTCGGCAACGTCCCCCGCCCGACCCGCCCGATGCTCGCCACGGCGGCCGTCGGCGTGGGGGCCGCGGCGGTCGGCTGGCACCTGCTGCAACGCGCACGGAGAGTGCCCCGGCAGCCACCCGATTGAGGGGTTCCCAACGCCGCCGCACCGGCGTACAACAAGTCGTACGAGACAGCGAACCGGTGCCGCCAGCGGCCCGCCTTCGCCGCCTCGGGACACGGAGTCCGTGCGCACCCACGTGCGACCAGCCGCGGGAGGCACGTCGGCGGGAGAGCCGCGCGAGCGGCCGACCCCCACCGACGAACCAGGTGCACGCTTGGTCACCACGGCCCCCGTGCCTGAACGGCGCTCCAGCGCTCGCCGCTGGGGCGCCGTTTGCCGTGCGGGGCGCGGCGCTCAGACCCGCACGCGGTACGCCGTGACCGGCAGGTCGTAGCCCTTCACGTCGAGCGCGAGTCGTTCGGCGGACACGCGTTCGCGGACCGCGTCGAACGTCCGCTCGTCGACGAGCACCTCGCCCGCGGCGGCCTCGCCGCAGAGGCGGGCGGCGAGGTTCACGACCGTGCCGACGGCGGTGTAGTCGTACCGCCCCTCGAAGCCGATGGTGCCGAGCGTCGCGTAGCCGTAGGCGACGCCCACGCCGTAGCCGAGGTCCCACCCCTGCCGCCGCCAGCGCTCGACCAGCGCGTCGAGCGGCGGGCGCAGCGCGCAGGCCAGGTCGAGCGCGCGGCCCGGCGGGTCGGGGCAGGGGACGGGGTCGTTGAAGTAGGCCATGATCCCGTCGCCCGCGAACGTCCCGACGGTCGCCGCGAACGCCCGCACCTGCTCGCCGAGCACGCCGTAGTACGCGCCGAGCACCTCGGCCACGTCCTCCGGCTCGGTCGACCCGGCGAAGCGCGTGAAGCCGCGCAGGTCGCAGAACACCACCGCGATCCGCCGCCGGTGGGGCTCGAGCAGCGCCTCGCTGCGAGGACCGCGTCGGCGACCTGCGGCGAGAGGAACCGCCGCAGCCGCCCGAGCCGGCCCACCTCCGCGACCTGCTCGGCGACGCGCGCCTCCAGCGAGGCGTTGAGCTCGGCGAGCTGCGCGGCGAGCCGGTCCGAACGCTCCATCGGCAGCCCGGCGCCCGCCCCGACGGTGAGCACGCCGAGCATGACGAACAGCCACTTCGACGGCTCCGGCCCCTGCGTCTCCATCCGCGTGAGCAGCAGCGCGTAGCCGGCGCCGATGAGCGCGACGTGCAGCAGCGCCCAGCGCCGGTGCAGCAGGTAGAACGCGAAGATCCCGATGCCGGGGTAGAGCAGCACGCCGACCTCGTAACCGGGGCCGACGAAGTAGAGGCCGATCGTGCACAGGACCGTCCCGATGAGCAGGTACCCGTGCACGAGCAGCGGCAGCCGGCGGCGCAGCGGCTCGGGCCGGCCGGCCAGCGCGAAGCCGAGCAGCCCGGCGAGCAGCGTCGCCGCGGACACCGCGAAGTGGCCGCCGCGGTTGGTCAGCCGGCTGCCCGCGAACAGCGGCGCCGTGACGACCGTCACCGACGCGGCGACGTAGACCGCGCCGACGAGCCGGGTCAGCCGCCCGGTCTCCTCGACCGACAGCGGGCGGGTGCCGTACGGCCTCACCCCTCCCCCCGCAGCAACGCCTCCCCGATCGCGATGCCCTCCACCGCGCCGTGCGCGACGGCCTCGCACCAGAGCACGAGGAACGCCGACACGTCGCCGCCCGCGAACGCCGCCGCCGCGCGCGTGTACGCGTCCGGGTCGCGCGCGCAGCCGACGTCCGGCGCGCTGACCGCGCGCGGGTCGAGGCCGCGCGCGACCAGGACGACGCGCGCGGCGGCGCGGGCGACGACGCCGTTGGCGTGCGCGAACGGCGCCAGCCCCAGCAGCTCCCCGTGCACGACGCCGGCGACGACGACGGCGGGCACGGTCGTCCGGCCGAGCACGTCGACGAGCGTCGCGATCCGCGCCGCCACCTCGGCGCCGGCGCGCGGCCGGCCCAGCTCGTCGCCCTCCGCCAGCCCGGACGCGGCGAGCGTGTGCATCCGCGCCAGGGCCTGCGCGGGCGCGTGCTCCCACGTCTCGACCAGCGGCCGCAGCTCCGCCGCGACCCGCAGCGCCCCGCGCACGACCGGGTCGTCGGGGACCTCCGCGCGCAACGCCGCCAGCGGCACGTCGTGCCCCTCCAGCGCCGCGCTCGCGCGGGCGCAGCGCAGCCCCGCCTCGACGGCGACCGACGTGCCGTGCTTGCGCATCGAGGAGTGGGTGAGCAGCCGGTCCACCTCGCGCCGCGCGGCCTCGGCCGCCTCGGCGACACCGGGGAGGCCGAGCAGCGGCGCGAGCGGGTCGGTCACGGCGCGCACGCTACCGCCGCGATCAGTGCGACGCGGGCGTGCGGGGAGCCGGACGCGGCGCCACGTTGATCCGCGGGGGCGGGCGCGCCTAGCGTGCGGCGGCATGAGCGACGCAACGCTGTCGAACCTCCTCACCGAGAACCGTCACTTCGACCCGCCCGCGGAGCTGGCCGCCCACGCCAACGTCACCGCCGCCGCGTACGACGCCGCGGCCGGCGACCGGGTGGCGTTCTGGGAGGAACAGGCGCGCCGCCTGCACTGGCACCAGCCGTGGGAGACGGCGCTGGAGTGGGAGGTGCCGTACGCGAGGTGGTTCGTCGGCGGCCGCCTCAACGTCGCCTACAACTGCCTGGACCACCACGTGCTGGCCGGGCGCGGCGACAAGGTGGCGTTCCACTGGGAGGGCGAGCCGGGGGACACGCGGACCGTCACCTACGCCGACCTGCTGCGCGAGGTCAGCAGGTGCGCCAACGCGCTGACCGAGCTCGGCGTCGCCGCCGGGGACCGGGTCGCGATCTACATGCCGATGATCCCGGAGACGGTCGTCGCGATGCTCGCCTGCGCGCGGCTCGGGGCGCCGCACTCGGTGGTGTTCGGCGGGTTCTCCGCGGAGGCGCTGTCCGGGCGGATCAACGACGCCGACGCGCGCGTGGTCATCACCGCCGACGGCGGCTGGCGCCGCGGCAACGTCGCGCCGTTGAAGCCGGCCGTGGACGAGGCGCTGGAGTCGTGCCCGCAGGTGCGCACCGTGCTCGTCGTGCGCCGCACCGGCAACGACGTCGCCTGGACGGAGGACCGCGACGTCTGGTGGCACGACGTGGTCGACCGCCAGCCGGACACGCACGAGGCGGCGGCGTTCGACAGCGAGCACCCGCTCTACATCCTCTACACGTCGGGCACGACCGCGAAGCCGAAGGGCATCCTGCACACGACCGGCGGCTACCTCACCCAGGTCGCCTGGACCCACCACGCGGTCTTCGACCTCAAGCCGGACACCGACGTCTACTGGTGCGCCGCCGACATCGGCTGGGTCACCGGCCACTCGTACATCGTGTACGGGCCGCTCGCCAACGGCGCCACCTCCGTCATGTACGAGGGCCTCCCGGACTTCCCGGACAAGGACCGCTGGTGGGCGACGATCGCGAAGTACGGCGTGACGATCCTGTACTGCGCGCCGACGGCGATCCGCACGTTCATGAAGTGGGGCGAGGAGTACCCGGGCCGCCACGACCTGACGTCGTTGCGGCTGCTCGGCAGCGTCGGGGAGCCGATCAACCCGGAGGCGTGGATCTGGTACCGCCGCGTCATCGGTGGCGACCGGTGCCCGGTCGTGGACACCTGGTGGCAGACCGAGACCGGCGCCATCATGATCAGCCCGCTCCCGGGCGTGACGAGCGCCAAGCCGGGCGCGGCGATGCGCCCGCTGCCGGGGATCGGCGCCGAGGTGGTCGACAACGCCGGCAACGCCGTCCCGCCCGGCGGCGGCGGGTACCTCACGCTGACCGAGCCGTGGCCGTCGATGCTGCGCGGCGTGTGGGGCGACGACGAGCGGTATCGGGAGACGTACTGGTCGCGCTACCCGGGGCGCTACTTCGCCGGCGACGCCGCCAAGCTCGACGACGACGGCGACGTCTGGCTGCTCGGCCGGGTCGACGACGTGATGAACGTCTCCGGCCACCGCATCTCCACCACCGAGGTCGAGCACGCGCTCGTCGGCCACCCGTCCGTCGCCGAGGCGGCCGTGGTCGGCGCGACCGACGCGACGACCGGCCAGGGGATCGTGGCGTTCGTCACGGTGAAGGGCGGGACCGACGACGGCGCCGCGCTCGCCGCCGACCTGCGCGGGCACGTGGCCAAGGAGATCGGGCCGATCGCCAAGCCGCGGCAGATCATCTTCACGCCGGACCTGCCGAAGACGCGGTCCGGCAAGATCATGCGCCGGCTGCTCCGCGACGTCGCCGAGTCGCGGCCGCTCGGCGACGTGACCACGCTCGCCGACCCGACCGTGGTCGAGGCGATCGGCGAGCGGATGAAGACCGCGCCGCCGGAGGACTGAGTGCGCCCGGTGCGGGCCTGGCTGCTGCTGCCCGGGGCGCGGCCGGAGCCGGGCGCGCTGCGGCTCGGCGACCCCGTCACCTGGGAGCCGCCGCTCGGCCCGCCGGTGCCGGTCACCGGCCGGGTGCGGCGGGTCCGGCGCGCGACAGCACGGGGAGAGCGCATCCTGTTCGGGCCGGCGTACCGGGTCCTGGAGCTGTCGGACGGGACGGAGCTGGCGGTGCTGTGGACCCGCGCCGGCGCGGTCCGCGACGCGATCGGAGGCACGCAGTGACGCAACCGCTGGGCGAGGAGGTCCCGGGGTGGGACGGTGCGCGCCGGCCGTCCCGGGTGACGCTGACCGGGCGGTACGCGAGCGTCGTGCCGCTCGACGCCGCCGCCCACGCGCACGAGCTCTACGAGTGCTCGCGCGACCCCGCCGTCTGGACCTACCTCTCCTACGGCCCCTGGTCGGCGGAGGACAACTACCGGCGCGCGCTGGAGCAGCAGCAGGAGCAGGAGGACCCGCTCTTCTTCACCGTGCTGGTCGACGGCACGCCGCGCGGCGTCGTGTCGTACCTGCGCATCGAGGAGCGGATGGGCTCGATCGAGATCGGCCACATCTGGTACGCGCCCGCCATCCAGCGCTCCCCCGCCACCACGGAGGTGACGTACCTGCTGGCGCGGCACGCGTTCGAGGACCTCGGCTACCGGCGGTTCGAGTGGAAGTGCCACGCGCTCAACGCCCGCTCCCGCGCCGCCGCCGAACGCTTCGGCTTCACCTACGAGGGCACCCACCGGCAGGCGATGGTCGTGAAGGGCCGCAACCGCGACACCGCGTGGTTCTCCATCCTGGACAAGGAGTGGCCGGCTGTCCGCGCGGAGTTCGAGCGGTGGCTGGACCCGGCCAACTTCGACGCGGACGGCGTTCAGCGCAGCCGGTTGAACGCCTCCTCCGCGTCCACGAACGCGTGGAGCGGGTCCAGCAGGTCCTGAACGGCGGTCAGCGCGACCTCGAGCTCCCGTGTCGCGCCGGCGACCGCGACGGCCCGGTCGACGCTGTTCAGCGTCTCCTCGATCGCGGCGTCGCACGCCGCCCACGCCGTCTCCACGAGCGGGTGCCGCCACAGCGGCATCAGCACCCGCGCCTCCCCCAGCGACAGCCGCAACGTCTCCGCCCCCACCGGCAGCGGCAGCGCCGCCGACCGGGCCGACGACGGCACGCACCGGATCATCGCCCGCTGCGCCAGGTCCACGTGCTCCGCGCAGGCCAGGAACGCCGCGTGCACCGGCTCGATCTCCGGCGGCAGCGGGCGGCGGGGGCGGATCGGCACGACCGCATGGTAGGCGCGGGCACCGGATGGGTACCGCACAGGCATGGCGTACCTCGACGTGACCGACCAGGCGACGGCCGCACGGACCACCGACCCCTCCCTCGGCGAGCTGGTCGGGCAGGCGACGAAGGAGCTCTCCACGCTCGTCCGCAAGGAGATCGAGCTGGCGAAGGCCGAGCTCTCCACCGAGATCGGCAAGGCCGGGAAGGGCGCCGGGATGTTCGGCGGCGCGGGCGTCATGGCGATGTACGCGCTGACGTTCCTCTCGCTCGCCGCGATGTTCGGCCTCGGCGCGGTCATGCCGCTCGGCTGGGCGGCGCTGATCGTCGGCGCGGTCTACGTCGTCGCGGCGGCCATGCTCGCGCTCACCGGCAAGAAGGCGTTCACCAGCTTCTCCCCCAAGCCCGAGCGCACGATCAAGACCCTGAAGGAGGACGCCCAGTGGGCGCGTCACCCGAGCAGCTAGAGCGCGAGATCGAGCGGACCCGCGCCGAGCTCGCGCAGACGATCGGCGCGATCGAGGAGAAGGTGAGCCCGGCACGGATCAAGGCGCGGCTCTCGCCCGCGCGGTTCGCGAGCGAGCACAAGCCGATGCTGGCGGCGCTCGGCGGGGGCATCGCGGCGTTGATGACGCTGCTCGTCGTACGCAAGGCGCGCTCGCACCGGTAGCGTTCCGGCCATGCCGGCCGAGAGCGACGTCCTCGTCCCCGGTCCCTGGACGCACCGCGACCTCTCCGCCAACGGCACCCGCTTCCACGTGGCCGAGGCCGGGAGCGGGCCGTTGGTGCTGCTGCTGCACGGGTTCCCGCAGTTCTGGTGGGCGTGGCGGCACCAGCTCGCCGGGCTCGCCGACGTCGGGCTGCGCGCCGTCGCGCCGGACCTGCGCGGCTACGGCGCCTCCGACAAGCCGCCCCGCGGCTACGACGCGTACACCCTCGCCGCCGACGTCGCCGGCATGGTGCGCGCGCTCGGCGAGCAGCGGGCCATCCTTGTCGGCCACGACTGGGGCGCCGCGATCGCCTGGACCGTGGCGGCGTTGCACCCCGAGGTCGTGGAGCGGCTGGTCGTCCTGTCCACCGCTCACCCGCTGCGGCACCGCGAGGCGGCCGTCGCCGACCCGCGCGGGCAGCTCCGCGCGAGCGCGTACATGCTCGGCGCGCAGACCCCCTGGCTGGCCGAACGCCGCCTGCTCGACGACGGCGCCGCCCGCGTCGGCACGCTGCTGCGCGAGTGGGGCGGGCCGGGCTGGCCGAGCGCCGACGAGACGACCGTGTACCGCGAGGCGATGCGCATCCCCGGCGTCGCCCACTCCTCGCTCGAGTACTACCGCTGGTGGGTGCGCTCGCTCGTCCGGCCGACCGGCTACCGGTTCTTCAAGCGGCTGCAACGCCCCGTCACCGCGCCGACGTTGCAGCTCCACGGCGCGCTCGACGCGTGCGTGCTGCCGCGGACCGCGCTCGGCTCCGGGCGGTACGTCGAGGCGCGGTACGAGTGGCGGCTGGTCGGCGGCGCAGGGCACTTCCTGCCCGAGGAGGCGCCGGACGTCGTGACCGGGGAGGTGGCCCGGTGGGCGAAGTGAGCCGCGACCGCGACCCCGACGGGCGCCCGGAGAACGCCCGCCCCCGCGACGCCACCGGCCGCCTGCTGCCGCGCGGCTCCGGCGCCTCCTGGCGCGAACGCCTCGCCGCCAAGGACGCGCTCCGGGCGCTGCCGCCGCGCGAGGCGGTGGCCGAGGCGGAGCGCCTCGTGCTGGACGGCCAGCCGTTCTACGCGCACGAGGTGCTGGAAGGGCCGTGGCACCTGGCGGCCGAGCCGGAGCGGGCGTTCTGGCAGGGGCTCGCCCAGGTCGCCGTGGGCCTCACGCACGTCCAGCGCGGCAACGCCGTCGGCGCGGTGTCGCTGCTGCGCAGCGGCGCGGAGAAGGTCGCCGGGTACCCCGACGGCACGCACGGCGTCGCCACGTCCCGCGTCGCCGCCGCCGCCCGCGCGCTCGCCGAGCGGGTGGAGACCGAGGGCGTCGCCGCCCTCACGCCCGCCGACCTCGCGGTCCCCTACACCTGACCGGTCAGGCCGCGTCGGAGCGTTCCTCGGCGGCGGCCGCGAGGTTGGCGAGGAAGCCCTCCGCCATCGCGAAGAACGCCGCCGACACCCGCGCCCGCTCCCCCGCCGACCCCGCCGCCGCCGACCAGGTCAGCGTCACCGCCGCCCGCGTCGCGACCGGCACGGCCGGCGCGGAGGCGTAGGCCAGCGTCACCGACCCCTCGGTCTCCGGCAGCCCCTCGCCGGCGAACGTGAAGCGCGTGACGTAGGAGGTCGGCAGCCGGCGCGGCGGCAGCGCGCGCACCAGCACGCGGGCGGCGTGCGGCACCAGCGCGGGCACGTCCGCGTCCACCACGAGGTGTCCGGGCGAGCCGCCCACGAGGGTGACGCCGGGCCACAGGTCGAGCGCGGTCGGCCCGGCGAGCAGCAACGCCGTGCTGGTGGGGTCGGCGGCGATCGGCCGCTCGACCGTGATGGTCGCCATGACGCGCTCCGCGGGGTGTTTGCAGCACCGCTTGCTATCGCAAGCAGACTACCCGTGCGCCGCGAAAGCAACCAGAGACGTCAGTCACAGCTCTGCGTGGACACCGACGCGGTCGCGGTCCGGCCGGCGTCGGCGTCGGAACGCACCTCCGTCGCCGTGAGCGCGTAGCCGGTCGCCGGGTCGTCGGCGGCGGCCGCGAAGATGACGCCGTACACGCGGCCGTCCGGCGCGAGCAGCGGCCCGCCGCTGTTGCCGGGGCGGACCCGCGTCCGCAGCGAGTACACGTCGCGGCGGATGTCGCGGCGGTCGTAGATGTCGCGGCCGACGGCCGTGATCCGCTCGCGCACGCGCGCCGCCTCGGCGCGGAACGGCCCGTCCTCCGGGTAGCCGACGACGACCGAGCTGTCGCCGCTGCGCGCGTCGCCCGCGAACGCCAGCGGCGCCAGCGTGAGCCCGCGCACGTAGAGCACCGCGATGTCGCGGCCGGGGTCGTAGAGCACGACCTTCGCCTCGCGCTGGTCGCCCGGCCGCACCTCGACCTGCGGCGACTTCACGCCGGCGACCACGTGCGCGTTGGTCATCAGGTGCTCGGGCGCGTAGACGAACGCCGTCCCCTCGAGCCGCCGCGAGCAGGACCGGGCGACACCCGTGACCTTGAGGACGCGGTCGCGCGCGACGACGACGGCGCGCGCGTTGGCGACGCGCGGGTCGGGCGCCGGGACGTTGGTGACGCGGGTCGGGCCGAGGTCGGAGAACACCTCGGGGAACCCCTGCCGGCGGAACAGGCTGAGGAACCCGTCGAAGACCGGCGGCGGGGGCGGCAGCGTGCGGTTCATCGTGCGCATGACCACCGAGCGGCGGACCTGCTCGTTCAGGCCGGTGTACGACGACCGCGAGACCGGCAGCGCGAACACCCAGGCGATGAGCAGCACGCCCGCCGCCGCGACGAACGCGCCGACCGCCGAGTCGACCAGCCGGGCCGGCTTCCACACGATGCGCTGCCGCAACGCCGTGCCGATCGTCGTGCCGAGGAGCTGGCCGAGGATCGCGAGCACCAGGCCGAGGCCGAGCGCGACGAGCGCCTGCGCGTTGCCGGCGACGATCGCGCGGGCGATCGGTGGCGCGACGAGCAGCCCGACGATGCCGCCGAGGATCAGCCCCGCGAGCGAGAGGGCGTCGACCACGAGGCCCTGGCGGTAGCCGCCGATGCCGACAACCACGATCGCCGCCAGCAGGAAGAGGTCGAGCAGGTCGGCGGACACGGCGGCGTTCCCGGGCCCGGTGGCCTAGGAGACCTTGAGCTCGCCGGTCATGCCCAGCGACTCGTGGTACTTGCAGATGAACTTGATCGTCTGGCCGGACTTCAGCCCGGTGAGCTTGACCTCGACGGTCTTGCCGGCGTCGGCGTTGACGTCGACCTTGAGGTCGGCGTTGGTGAACGTGTGCGGCGCCTGGCCGGTGTTCTTCATCGAGATCGTCACGTCGCCCGCGGCGACGGTCAGCGTCTTCGGGTCGAACTCGTTGTCCTTCGCGACCAGCTCGGTGCCGCCGCCGGACGGGGCGGGGCCGGTGCTCTGCGGGCCGTTCGACGCGCTCGGCGTGTCCTGGATGTCGGCGAGGGTGTTGTTGCCGTTGTCCTGCTTCGTGCACGCGCCGAGGGCGACGACGGTCGCCAGCGCGAGCGCGCCGGCCGCGGCGCGACGGACGTGCTGCATGGTGCTCCTTGCGTCGGAGGGACGGAGGGGACGCTACCGCAGGCGGCGGCTCACGACGTGCCCGGGCGCGGCGCCCGCCACACCGCCGTCACGACGAACGACGCCGCCAGCCCCCACAACGCCCCCAGCACGGCGCCGCCGAGCACGTCGGAGAGGAACACGTCGCCCGCGAGCAGCTCCGCGAAGCCGGCGCCGATCACGACGCCGATCGCGACGAACGTCCACGTCACCATGCGGGTCCACCGCGCCGCGCGGGGCAGCAGCACGACGAGCAGCGCGATCGCCGTCGCCGCCGCGACCGTCGTCGCCGTCGCCGGGAACGTCCGGTCCGCGAACGACCCGGTGAACGGGTTCGGCCGCGCGACGAGCGCGCGCACGACCGGCGGCACCACGAGCCCGCCCGCCACCGTGACGGCGAGCACCACCAGTCCGCGCGGGCGCCGGTCCCGCCACCACGTCACCAGCCCGACCAGCGCCGCGAGCGCGACCGCGCCCGCCGGCGAGAGGACCGCGTGCACGGCCGCCACCGCGTCCGCCAGCCGGGCGGGCTGGTCGGCCAGGGCACTGCGCACGTTGCGGTCCAGCGCCGGGAGGCCGGTGCGCCCCAGCACCTGCACGAGGATCACGGCGAGCAGCCAGCCGAGGATCGCGAGCCCGACGAGCACCGCCGTGAGCTGGAGCCCGGCCGCCGGGCCGGGGCGGAACCGCTTGCCCACGAATGCGAGCTGGCGCGCGTACCGCCGCCGCACCGCCGCCACCCGCGGCCGGTCCAGGAACGCGCGCCACGCCGCCCGGATCCGGTCCTGCCGCCGCACCGTCGCCCGCGCCAGCAGCACCAGCACCACCACCGTCACGATGACGACGGCGAGCACCGTCGACGCGCGGCCGACGTAGCGCTCGACGCGGCGCCACGAGTTGCCGGCCAGGTAGCCGACGAGGGTGAAGCCGGTGCCCCACGCCGTCGCGCCGAGGACGCTCGCGACGAGGAACCGCCCGTACGCCATCCCCGACGCGCCCGCCGCGAACGGCATCACCGCGCGCAGCACCCCGACGAACCGCCCGAGCACCACCGCGCGGATGCCGCCCGCGCGGATGCGGGTCATCGTCGACTCGACGCGGGCGCGGCCGACGAGCCGGCCGACCCGCCCGCCGAGCACCTTCGTGCCGAGCCGCCGGCCCAGGTAGAAGCCGACCGAGTCGCCGACGACCGCGCCGAGCGACGCCGCCGCCGCCATCGCCGCGACCGGGATCCGGCCCTGGAACGCCACCACGCCACCGAGCACGACCGCCGTCTCGCCCGGCACCGCGAGCCCCGCGAACGCCGCCGTCTCCAGCATCGCGAGCACGAAGACCAGCGCGCACACCAAGGGCGCGGGCAGGCTCGTGAGCGAGTCGAAGAGGCCGGCCATCACGACGTCAGACGAACTGCTTCGCGAAGGCCCTGGCGGAGATGCGTTCGCCCGTGGCCTGCTCCACCAGCCGGTCCCAGCGCAGCCGGGCGCCCGGCCCGAACACGCTGCGCCGCAGCCACTCCCCGGTCTCCCGGTCGTCGTAGAGGCGGCCGCCGCGCGCCTCGACCGTCGCCTGGAGCTGCGACGCGAACAGCTCGCCGAGCACGTAGTTCTGGTAGTAGACCGGGGCGAGCGCGAGGTGCAGCTTCGCCGCCCAGTCGGGCGCGTGCCGGCCGGGCGGGCGGGGCACGAGCTGGAACCGTTCGACCAGGTCCCACCAGCGCGTGTCGTGGTCGGCCGCCGGGTCGGCGTAGAGGCCGCGCTCGAAGTGGCACATCACCAGCACCCAGCGCGCGAACACCAGCATGTGCGCGCGCAGCGCCGCCGCCACCTGCTCGTCCACGCCGACCAGCTCCGACTCCGGAACGCCCGCAACGTCGCGCAGCCAGCCCGCGTCCTTCGACAGCCGGCCGAAGAGCTGCGCGACCGCCTCCGTCGTCAGCGAGTGCGCCGGCCGCCGCAGCGCCCACGGCAGGTCGTCGCCGAGGTACACGTCGTACGCCGCGTGCCCGAACTCGTGCAGCATCGTCGACGCCCAGCGCTCGTTGTCGATGACGTTGCAGAGCACGCGGACGTCGTCGCGGCGGTCGACCGACAGGCAGAACGCGTGCTGGTTCTTGCCCTCCCGGCCGTAGAGGTCGCTGCGCTCCACGACCGGCCGCAGCTCCAGCCCCAGCCCGTCGTAGGTCCGCAGCGTCAGCTCGGTCAGGTCCTTCCCGGCGACGAGCGGGTCCAGGTCGACGGCGGCCTCGCGCGGCGCGTCCTGGAAGAACGGGTCCGCGTAGTGCCACGGCATCACCGTGTCGACGCCGAACCGCTCGCGCAGCCGCGCGTCCAGCCCCTCCTTCATCCGCCGGAACGGCTCGGCCGTCAGCGTGTCCAGCTCGTCCAGCAGCGCGAACAGCCGCTCCTCGGACAGCTCCCCGAACGCCAGCGACATCGCGTAGTAGTGCGGGTAGCCGAGGCGGCGGGCGGCGTCGTTGCGGACCTCGACCAGACGGCGCACGCGCCCCGCGACCTCCGCGCCGACCTGCTTGCTCGCCTCCCACGCGGCGCGGCGCTCCGCGTCGTCGTCGCTGTCGGAGAGCACCTGCTCGATCTCGTTGTCGCTCCACCGCCGGCCGCCGGCCTCGCCGCGGAACGTCGCGTACACCGAGTCGCACTCCGCGCCCAGCGTCACCAGCTCCGCGCGCAGCTCGGCCGGCGTCTGCTCGCTCGCGAACGCCAGCCGCAACGTCTCCACGCTGCGCGCCAGGTCCGCGTCGGCGATGTCCTCGCCCGCGAGCGCCGCCAGCTCCGCGTACGTCGCCTCGTCGGCGAAGTAGTCGGAGAGCTTCTGCTCCAGCGCGATGCGCTCCGCGTCCGCCTCCGGCGACGAGGCGACGTTGGTGCGCCACCACGCCTCGTTGACCTCCGCCTCCAACGGCGCCAGGTCGGCGACCAGCCGCTCCACCAGCGCGCGCGCCTTCTCGTCAGCCGCCACCGGCCACCTCCTCCACCATCGGCTCGGGCACCGCGGGCCGCGGTAGCAGCGGCCCCGGTCCCCACGGACGTTCCCACCCGCCCAGCGCGAGCAGCTTGTCGACCAGCCCCGCGGTGAACCCCCACACCAGCAGACCGCGCACCCGGAAGCCGGGGCCGCGCCAGCCGTTCGACAGCCCGACCTCGCAGCGGTTCGCCGGGTCGGCCAGCTCGGCGAGCGGCACCCGCTCCACCGCCGCCACCTCGCCCGGGTCCACCGGCGCGACCGCGTGCGGCGCCCGCCACCAGCCGAGCACCGTGACGACCGTGAACCCGCTCGGCGGCAGGAACAGCGGCGGCAGCGTGTCGAACACCTCGACGCTCGCCGGGTCGACGCCCGCCTCCTCGCGCGCCTCGCGCAGCGCCGCGTGCACCGGCGTCTCGTCCTCCGGGTCCACCTTCCCGCCCGGGAACGCCGGCTGCCCGGCGTGGCTGCGCAGCGTGTGGGCGCGTTCGATGAACAGCAGGTCCGGCCCGTGCTCCCCCTCGCCGAACAGTGCCAGCACCGCGCTCATGCGGCGTTCGCCGTCGGGCGGCAGGAACCGCGACCAGTACGACGCCGGCACCGTCGGCACCGCGTCCGCGAGCGGCCGCAGCCAGTCCGGCAGCGCGGTCACGAGACGCCGAGGTGCTTCGCGACCGCCGCCCGCAGCTCTTTCTCGGTCAGCTGGCCCAGGTGGACGTCCTTGATCAGCCCGTCGGCGCCGACGAGGACGGTGACGGGGAGGTTGCGGGAGTTCAGCCCGCGCTTGATCCGCTCGTCCTTGTCGAACACGCTCGGGTACGACACCGCGGTCCGCTGGATCGCCGCGCGGCCGTCGCGCTCGAAGCGTTCCGTGTCGACGCCGAGGAAGCGCACCCGCCCGTCGTAGTACTTGTAGGAGCGCTGGAGGTCCGGCATCTCGGTCCGGCACGGCAGGCACCACGACGCCCACAGGTTGACGACCGTCGGCACGCCGCCGAGCGCCCGCATGTCCACCCGCGCGTCCTGCCCGATGCACGGCAACGTCACGTCCGCGAGGCGCGTGCCCTTCGCCGGGCGCTTGTCCGCCGGCAGGAGCTGGCCGGCCGCCGGGCACGCGTCGGTCCGCACCACCGGCAACGGGTCGGCTGTCGGCCCGGGCTTCTTGTCGCTGCCCTGGCACGCGGCCAGCAGCAGCAGCGCGGCCGCGGCGGCGTTGCGCGGCCTCATCCGGTCCCCCGCGACGGGCACCAGCGGGCGACGCCGCAGGCCGCGCAGTCGGGCTTGCGGGCGTAGCAGCAGCGGCGCCCGTGCCAGATCAGGCGGTGCGACAGGATCGTCCACTCCTTCTTCGGGATCAGCTCCATCACCGCGAACTCGACCTTCACCGGGTCGGTCTCCTGCGTCCAGTCCAGCCGCCGCACCAGCCGTCCGAAGTGCGTGTCGACGGTCAGCCCGGGGATGCCGAACGCGTTGCCGAGGATGACGTTCGCCGTCTTCCGCCCGATGCCGGGCAGCTCCACCAGCTCGGCCAGCGTCCGCGGCACCTCGCCGCCGTGGCGTTCGACCAGCGCCTGGCCGAGCCCGATCAGGCTGTTCGCCTTGTTGCGGAAGAAGCCGGTCGGCTTGATCAGCGTCTCCAGCTCGGCCCGGTCGGCCGCCGCGTAGTCCTTCGCGGTCGGGTAGCGGGCGAACAGCGCCGGCGTCACGAGGTTCACCCGCGCGTCCGTGCACTGCGCCGACAGGATCGTCGCCACCGCCAGCTCCAGCGGCGAGGAGAAGTCCAGCTCGCAGTGCGCGTCGGGGTAGATGCGGCCGAGCTCCCGGTTGATCGTCCGCGCCCGCCGCGTCCGCGCGAGCCCCGTCTCCGCCACCGTCCTCGGCATGCCAGGAAGCCTACGGTGCCGCCAGCGCGGGGTGCGTGGCGAGGGGATGGGGCCGTGCGGTCCAGCGACTAAGGGAGCGCCGCCGGAGGCGGCGCGGAACTAGCGGGACCGTACGGCCCCGTCCCCGACGAGACGACGCTCAAGGAATCGGGGGTTCCTGACGATGCCCCCAGCGTCGGTTACTCAGAGTGACGATGGAGCGTTCGTGGAGAAGCAGCGACGGCTCGTCGGGGTCCCCGAGAGGAGCCCGGAGTTCGCGCACCTGCCGCTCCTCGGGCTGCGGCAGTACCGCAAGGCCCTCTCTCAAGAAGAGAACCGCGTCTCGTACTGGCGCCGCATCATCCAGGCGCGCCTCGACATGGTGCGCGCGCTGGGCGGGACTGCCGGCCCGGACCTGGACGCGTTGCGGCCCGTGCTCGGCGCCGAGCGCGTCGGGGCGGCGCGCAACGCGCTGCTCGAGATCGTGCCGGTCGACGACATCCCCCCGTTGCCGAACCTCGAGTCGTTGTGGGCGTGCGACCCGCGCCCGGACGACGCCGCGCACAACGCCGCCCTCGAGGCGGAGCTGGTGAAGGCGGAGACGCAGCTGTCGGCCTACCGCGCCGCGCTGCACCGGCGGATCGCGGCGGCGACGGGCGAGCTGATCGCGCGGTACCGCGAGGAGCCGGCGCTGTGCCTGTCGGCGCTGCCGCTGCCCCGGCCGCGTTCGGACGCCCACACCGCCTGACGGTTCGCGCCCACCCGTACCGCGGACGACGCGGACCCCGCATCACCCGGCCGGCGTAGTCCGCTCGGGTGGTTTCGGAAATGACCCTCGTTCCGGGTGTAACGCGCCCGTAGCCTCGCCACCCTGCGCCCGTGGGGACGGGCCGGAGGGGCTGGGGGGCAACGCATGCTGGGCACGCGCCGGTTCGGGTGGCTCGTCGTGGCCGCGGTCGTGGCGACGGGGCTGACGGTGACGCCGGGGGTCGCCGCGACGGCGGCACCGCCGCCAGCGGCGCCGGCCGAGGAGGCGCCGGTCGTCCCGCCGTACGCGCCGGCCGTGGCGCGCGACCCGCGCCCGCCGGCGTTGACGGACACGACCGACCCGGCCTGGCTGGCGCCGCACGCGGCGAGCCTGCCGCCGGTGGCGGCGTTCGACGTGGCGGTGCCGGCGACCGGCCGCGCGCACCCCGGGTCGTTGCCCGTCGAGGTGGGTCGCGCGACCTCCGGCCTGGTGCCGGCGAGCGTGCGGGTGCGGATGCTCGACCAGGCGACGGTGGCCGGCGTCGGCGGCCGGTACCTCGGCTTCGACCTGGTCCGCACCGACGGCGGCGCCGCCCCCGCGACCGTCTCCGTGTCGGTGGACTGGTCGGGCGTGGCGAAGGCGTTCGGCGGCGACTTCGCGTCGCGGCTGCGGCTCGACCGCGTGTCCTGCGCCGGCTGCGACGTCCAGCGCGTCCAGTCCCGCAACGACCTCGCGACGCACCGGCTGACCGCCGACGTCCTCGTCGCGCCCGACCCGGCCGCCGCGCTCGCGCCGGAGGAGAACGTCGCCACCGCACCCGCCCCGGACAGCGGCTTCGGCCCGCAGACCGGTGTGGACGAGCTCGACGCGACGACCACGTCGCTGTCGCCGTCGGCGCCGACGACGTACGCGCTGTCCACCAGCGCCGACGGCTCGTCCGGCAGCTACGCCGCGAGCACCGTCTCCCCCAGCGACGGCTGGAACGTCGGCCTCGGCAGCGGCGCGTTCACCTACTCGTACCCGATCTCGGTGCCGCCGCCGCCGGTCGGCGCCGCGCCGTCGCTGGCGCTCGAGTACTCGTCGCAGTCGGTCGACGGCCGCACCGTCGCGACCAACAACCAGGCGTCGCAGGTCGGCGAGGGCTGGTCGTTCGAGCCGGGCTACATCGAGCGGAAGTTCCACTCGTGCGCCGACGAGGGCATCACCGGCGCGCGCGGCGGCAACCTCTGCTACTCCACGACGAACGAGCTGTTCATCCACTTCGGCGGCCAGTCCGGCGAGCTGGTCCACAACCCCAGCGGCGGCAACGAGTGGCGCATCCGCGGCAACGACCCGTCGTGGCGGATCCTGTCGTACAGCGGCTCGAGCAACGGCGACAACGACGGCGAGGTCTTCGTCGTCATCACCCCGGACGGCACCAAGTACTGGTTCGGCTCGGGCACCGAGCCGCGGCCGTCGGGCACCGCCCGCCCCGCGACCAACGCCGCGTACACCGTGCCCGTCGTCGGCAACAGCTCCAACGAGCCCTGCTACAACGCCGTCACGTCGCTGTCGTGGTGCCAGCAGGCGTACCGGTGGAACCTCGACCGGATCCTCGACCCGAACGACAACGTCACGTCGCTCTTCTACTCGCAGGAGATCAACTACTACGCGCGCGACGGCATCTCCGCGACGCCGTACGTCCGGGCCGGCCACCTCGACCACGTCGAGTACGGCAAGCGCAACGGCGCCGAGGCCACCGTCGCGCCCGCGCAGGTGACCGTCGGCACCGCGCTGCGCTGCGCCGCCCAGACGAGCTGCCCAGCGGTCTCCACCGACGCGACCGTCTACCCGGACGTGCCCGCCGACCAGAAGTGCACGTCGAACGTCTCCTGCCCGAGCCAGCTCACGTCGCCGACGTTCTGGAGCGAGTTCGAGCTGACGTCACTCACCACGTGGGTGTGGAACGGATCGTCCTACTCCGACGCGACCCGCTACGACCTCGCGTACACGTTCCCGGCGACCGGCGACAACACCACGCCGTCGCTGTGGCTTCAGCAGATCACCAAGACCGGCGTCGCCGGCAGCACGCCGGTCTCGTTGCCGCCCGTGGTCTTCGGCGGGACCCGGCTGCCGAACCGCGTCAAGTACGGCGCGGGCGTCGCCGAGCCGATGAACAAGTACCGGCTCTGGTACATCAACACCGAGCTCGGCGGCCGCGTCTACGTCACCTACGACCAGCCGCACGACTGCGGCACCGGCGCCTACCCGGCGTGGAACGACAATCCGACCGACTGCTACCCCGCGCAGTACCAGGGCGCGTGGATCGGGTTCCGCAAGTACCTCGTCACGCAGCTCGTCACCCACGACGGCACCGGCGGCCAGCCCGACCAGACCGTCACCTACGGCTACCTGGACACGCCCGCCTGGCACTACCAGGACTCGTTGCTCGCGTCGTCGCAGTCGTGGACCGACTACCGCGGCCACGCCAGCGTCCGCGTCCTGCGCGACCCGGGCGGCACGACGTTGCGGACCCGCACCGACTACCTGATGTTCCGCGGCATGTACGGCGACAAACTCACCGGCACCACGTCCAAGACCGGCTACACGCTGACCGACGGCTTCACCGGCACGACGTTCAACGACTACCACTACCTGGCCGGGATGCCGTTCGAGGAGAAGACGTTCGCGCTCGACGGGACGCAGCTCACGTCGTCGCTGCACCGGTACTGGGCGGCGCAGGAGTACGACGGCCCGGACGGCTGGCAGAGCCACGACGCGCAGTACGTCCGCGAGTCGCAGCGCGTCGACCGGACGAAGAACACGCACCCGGGGTCGTCGTCGTGGTTCGCGCACGAGACCGATGCGACCTACTCGTCGTTCAGCGGCGCGCAGCTGCAGTCGCTCGACCTCGGCGACGCCACCAGCTCCAACGCCGACACCACCGACGACTCGTGCGTCATCTCCACCTACGTGAACAACACCGCGACCAACACGTCCACGCCCAACAGCACCGAGTGGATCGTGTCGTTGCCGTACGACCTCACGACGCGAAGCGACACGTGCGCGGGCACCAACCCGGTCATCGCCAAGACCGAGCTCCAGTACGACGGCCACACCCTCGGCGCGACGCCGACCGCGGGCAACGTCACCGTGCGGAGCGTCTACGCCAGCGGCACCGTCAAGTCCGTCACCACCACCGGCTACGACGCCCTCGGCCGCGTCACGAGCGTCAAGACGCCGAACGCCAACGCCGCCCTCTCCAGCGCTGTCACCACCACGGCGTACACGCCGTCGACCGGCTACCCGTACACCGGCATCACCGTCACCAACCCGCTGAACCAGACCACGACCACCACCATGCAGTTCGCGTGGGGCGTGCCGAAGACCGTGACCGACGCCAACGGCGCCACCACCACGATCACCTCGGACGTGTTGGGCCGCACCGTGTCCGTGGCCCGGCCCGGCGACGCCGCTGCGACGCCGAGCCTCGTCTACCAGTACGACGTCTCCGCCAACGGCCCGAGCCGCGTCACCACCAAGAACTACATCCAGGGGCTGTCCCAGCAGCAGTACCAGCTCTCGTACGCGTTCCTCGACGGCCTCGGCCGCACCATCGAGAAGCAGTGGGGCGCGCCGAACGCCGGTGGCGCGGGGCGCCGCGTCGCCGTCACCCGCTACGACGCGCAGGGCCGCACGGCCGCCGAGTCGCAGCCGTTCGGCACGACCGGCACCGCCGGCTCCGGGGTGGCCGATCCCGCGCTGTCCGCGATCCCGTTCGAGACCCGCTACGGCTACGACTCGGCCGGCCGCCAGTCGGTCGTCACGCAGTACGCGGCCGGCGCGGCGCAGTGGTCGACCACGACCGACTACTACGGCGGCGAGCACGTCGTCGACTCGCCGGTCCACTCTGACGTCACCTACGTCACGGACGTCCTCGGCCGCACCACCCGGATCGACGAGCACCCGAGCACCGGCACCACGGCATCGGCCAGCTACGGCTACACCCGGCTCGGCGACCTCGCCACCATCACCGACGCCGCCGGCCACGTCACCAGCTACACCTACGACTGGCAGCGTCGCCGCCTCACCGCGAACGACCCGGACCAGGGCGCGTCGTCCACGACCTACGACGCCGACGGCAACGTCCGCACCACCACCGACGCCAAGGGCACCGTGCTGCGGTACGACTACGACGCCGTCGACCGCAAGACCGCCGTCACCGACGTCACCACCGCGGCCTCGCCGAGCACCCTCGCGACGTGGACGTACGACACGCTGGCGAACGGCAAGGGCCGCCTCACCAGCGCCTCCCGCCTCATGGCGAACGGCGCGTACACCACCGCCGTCGGCGGCTACGACGCGCGCGGCCGGATGACGGCGAAGACGTACACGTTCCCGGCCGGCGAGGGCGTCCCCTCCCCGAAGACGTACGACTTCACGTACACCTACGACCCGTCGGACAACGTCCGCAGCGTCACCATGCCGGCCGCGGGCGGCCTCGTTGCCGCCGAGACCGTCACGACCACCCGCAACGGCGCCGGCCTGCCCGTCACCCTCACCGGCAGCGGCGCCTATCCCATGCTCGACTACATCGCCGACACCCACTACGCGCCCGACGGACGCATCGACACCCGCACCATCGGCAACGCGGCGATCGCCCCCACCATCGTCCGGTCCTACACGTACGACGCGTCCGCCGGCAGGCTCGCCACCATCACCACCGAGCACAACCCGCCGGACCCCACCCCCATCGAGAACATGGCGTACACGTACGACGCCGACAGCAACGTCCGGTCCGTGCGCGACACCGGCGCGATCACCGGGAACCTCGGCTCGTACGAGTGCTTCGACTACGACGACCTCAACCGGCTCACCAGCGCCTTCACCGCCAGCTCCGACTGTTCCACCGCCGCGCCGGACCACACCCCCACCGGCGCGCCGTATGACCTCGACTACGCCTACGACTCCCTCGGCAACGTCACGAGCGTCACCGACAACCTGGCGGCCGCCACCCGGACGTACACCTACAACGTCACCGGGCACGCTCATGCCGTCGGCAACGTCAGCGGCCTCGGTGGCTACACGTACGACGCCAACGGCGCCACGCTCACCCGTCCCGGCGCCGCGGCGAAGCTCCGTTGGGACGCCCTGCACCGGCTGGCCTCGGTGAGGGACGCCACGGACGCCGTCACCGCGACGTTCGTCTACGACGCGGACGGCAACCGCATCCTGCGCAACGCCGGGGGCACCACCACCCTCTACCTCGACGGTATGGAGGTGGCGTTCGGCAAGGACGCGAACAACGACCCCACCGAGCACGCGACCCGCTACTACGGCAACGTCGGCTTCCGTACCGACGAGCCCGGCACGCCGTTCTACGCGCTGCTGCGCAACAACCAGAACTCCACGACCACGACGGTGAAGTACGACGCCGGCACGAGGAAGCACCGCCGGTACACGCCATACGGGGCGCAGCGCGGCACGGTGACGCTCACCGGCACGGACAGGGGCTTCCTCGACAAGACCGAGGACCCCACCGGCCTCGACGCCGTCGGCGCCCGCTACTACGACCCCGCCATCGCCCGCTTCACCAGCCCCGACCCGCTGACCGACCTGACCCGGCCACAGTCCCTCGCGGCGTACTCCTACGCCCTCGGCAACCCCACGACGCAGGTCGACCCGAGCGGCCTGGCCGCCGTCACCGGCGACGGCATCGGCGGCTCGTGCACCGGCATGAAGGGCAACTGCGAGACGAGCCACGAGGACCTCTCCGAGGCGACCCGCCAGACGACACAAGCCGAGGCCGCGGCGGCGAACGCAACCCCGCAGGTGATCGGGAAGGTCTTCGTGCCCAACCGGCTCGGCCGCCTCGTCGGCGGCAGCTGGCACTTCTACACGTCGCACGTCGCCAAGTACGACCCGCTACAGCGCATGGGCGCGCACATCGTCGAAGACGGCGTCCGCCACGGTAACGGCTGCGCAAGCCACGACATCTCAGAGTGCGGCTGGCTCTGGGGTGACGTGTCCTCGCTGCTCCTGATGGTCGTCCCTGGAGCAGGGGAAGTCGCTCCCGCGCTCGAAGGTGGGACAGGTACGCTCGAAGCCGGCGGAACCGCCACGAGGTTCGTCACCCAAGGGGAAGGCCCGGGCGCGCTGTCCCAGGTTGAGCGCGTAGGCTCAGCCTTGAAAGATGACGTTTTCCACCGTGCGGTGTCCTGGGTGGTCGACAGCCCTGGGGCGCAGCGGTTCGCGGTCAAGGGCGGAGACGGAGTCACGCGCGCGCTCTACCAGTTGCGAGGTGCCTTGAATGGAAAGTCTGGAGTATTCGAGTGGCTCCTCGACGCGTCCGAGTCGAACCCAGTGATAACTCATCAGCGGTTCATACCGGGTGGGACCATTACCGGCTTCCCCAACCAGGTGCCCTGATGACCTTGTTTGAGCTACCTGCAGCTTTTATCATTGACGAGGACATTCCACTCGATGCGCAGGACCTTGCGTACGGTCTCCACAAGGGTTTTCTCAAGCAGGCCACCGCGATCGACATCGCCGTCAACGAGGTGAACCGTGGCGCCAGCGACCCGGTCCTGCGGGAACTCGCGGGCCTGTTGCGTGAGGAGAAAGAGCGGGTTTCGGATTTACTGATGCCGCGCGGTGAACCGCACCCGGCAGACAACCTCGCGAAGTCGTCGCGCAAGTGGCTCTACCTACAGCTGAAGGCGGCATACAGCATGCAGGAGCGGCTGAGCGACCCTCTCGGCGTCATCGAGCAACTCTACGCCGACTTCGATTATCCGCCGACCATTGCTTCGTTCGTCCGGTACATGCCCTTGGCGCCCGGCCAGGAAGCGGGCGAGGCGGGCCTAGGGAAACGGTGGGTCGAGTTCCTCGATCGCGAGCACGCATCGCTGACGAGACGCGCGGACAATCCGAACCGTAAGTAGGTGTGGTGAGGTGAGCGCGTGGCGAAGTTCCTGTGCGTCTGCGGCCAGCAGATCAGGACGAGCGGCGCCATCCCCAACCCGGACGAGTGGCGCGTCCTGTCCGATGTCGAGTTCGACGAGTTCATCGGCATGATCGACGCGGAGGTCATCTACCGGCGGACGACGATCATGTACCGCTGCCCGCACAGTGGGCACCTGTGGTTCTTCTGGAACGGCTTCGACGCGCGGCCCACGATCTACGAGCCGCTCGGCGAGGCGCCGTGGTGACCGTTCGTGCGCGCGGGTGGCTCGGTCCCTACGGGTCGGCGGTCCCGCCTGGCCGGCGCAGGTACGAACTCTGGAGCTTCCACGTCAGCCACGGCCAGCTGCTCCTCCGCAGCCCGAAGACGGATGACGCGGGCACACCCGCGTCGACGTGATGCTCTATGGGGCGACGTTCCTCAACGTCCGCGCGGTGTACGACGAGCTTGCCGTGCGGGTCGCCGAGCGCGGAGAGGCGGCGGAGCTGCTGCGGCTCCACGGGTACGAGCTCGTGCCGTGGGCACGGGTGTACGTGCTCTCGGAGGCGCCCGTGTCGTTCGTCCTGGCCAGCAACCTGAGCTGGGTCGAGGATGACGGCGAGTACTACGACGCGACCGTGCTCGACGCGATGGAGCAGGAGCCGGGGACGACTTAGACCGGGTCGCGGAGGATGGGGCAGGACATGCACCGCGGGCCGCCGCGGCCGGTCCCCAGCTCCGACCCCGCGATCCGCACCACCTCGATGCCCTCGGCCTCGAGGACGGCGTTGGTCTCGGTGTTCCGCTCGTACGCGACGCAGACGCGAGGGGCGATCGCGAGGGTGTTGTTGCCGTCGTCCCACTGCTCGCGTTCGGCGGTGACCGGGTCGAGGCCGGTGTCGATGACGCGCAGCTCGTCGATGCCCATCGCCTTCGCGGCGGCGACGAGGAACGGCTCCGGCCCGGCGACGTCGAGTGCGCCGTCGTCGCCGGGGGTGATGACGAACGCCTGCAACGTGTCGGCGGCGGGCGGGTACATGACGACCTGGTCGACGTCGACCATGGTGCAGACGGTGTCGAGGTGCATGGTGGCCCGCTCCTGCCGGATCGGCACGACGAGTACAGTGCGGGCGGCGCCGAGCGCGAACGCGCGCATGGCCAGCGCCTCGACGCCGGCGGGCTTGGTGCGCTGGCCGACGCCGACGGCGAGGACGCCGGGCGACAGCGAGAGGACGTCGCCGCCCTCGAACCACGCCTCGCTGCGGGTGCCGCCGTAGAGCAGCGCCGTGCCGGCGAAGCGCGGGTGGTGCTTGTAGATGGCGCCGGTCAACGACACCTCGCGCTGGCGGGCGCGCATGGACGGGCGGGTGACGGCGACGGCGCCGTCGATCCACACGGAGGAGTCGCGGGTGAACAGCAGGTTCGGCAACGGCGGGATGACGAAGTCGTGCGTGCCGAGCAGGTCGTAGACGACGCCGAAGCCCTGCGTCATCTCCTCGTGCGCGAGGCCGCCGATGATGACGTCGGCGAGGTCCTCGGAGTGCAGGCCGCGCAGGTGGTCGGTCAGCGCGAGGGTGAGCGTGGGGCCGACCTCCCACGGCGGCAGCGCCGAGGCGATCAGCTCCTCGCGCGCGTCCTCGTCGTCGAGGGTCTCCACGAGCAGGTCGCGGACGTAGAGCACCTCGACGTCGCGGTCGCGCAGCGCCTGCGCGAACGCGTCGTGCTCCTCCTGCGCGCGCCCCACCCACGGGATGCCGTCGAAGAGCAGGTCGGCGTTGTTGCGCGGGGTGAGCCGCTTGAGCTCGTTGCCGGGCCGGTGCAGCAGCACGGTGCGCAGCCGGCCGACCTCGCTCGTGACGTGGTGCCGCGGGGTGTCGCTCATGGTGACCGCAAGCGTAGCGACGCGCGATGCTGTGGGGGTGACGAGGCGGGCGTTCGCCAGCACCCGGCGGCTGGAACGCGCCGCGGGCCGGCTGTCGACCGCGGCGGTGACGCGGATGGGCGAGGAGCTGGCGTGGTTCCGCGAGCTGCCCGCGGAGCACCGGGCGGCGGTGGGGCTGGTCGCGCAGGCGGGCATCGCGGCGTTCGTGGCGTGGCTGAAGGCGCCGGACGGGACGCGGCTGACGGGCGAGGTGTTCGGCGTGGCGCCGCGCGAGCTGGCGCGGGTGGTGACGTTGCAGCAGACGGTCGAGCTGGTGCGCATCACGGTGGACACGGTGGAGGCGGGCGTCGCCGAGATCGCGGCGCCCGGCGAGGAGCAACGCCTGCACGACGCGGTGCTGCGCTACGCGCGGGAGGTGGCGTTCGCCGCCGCCCACGTCTACGCCTCGGCGGCGGAGGAGCGCGGCGCGCTGCACGCGCGGCTGCGGGCGTTGCTCATCGACGCGGTGCTGCGCGGCGACAGCCCGGACGCGTTGCGCGCCAGGGCCTCCGCGCTCGGCTGGACCGGGCGCGAGGGCGTCGCGGTGATGGCCGGCCCGGCCCCTGACGGCGACCCGGACCACGTCGTCGACGACGCCGAACGAGCCTGCCGCAACGCCGGCCTGGACGCACTGGCGGGCCTGCAGGGCGACCGGCTCGTGGTCGTCGTGACCGGCGACGGCGGCCTGGCGCCGGCGGTGGCGCGGGTGGCGGGCGCGTTCGGGAAGGGCTGCGTGGTGGTCGGTCCGGTGGTCGCCGAGATCGGTGCCGCGGGCGACTCGGCGACCGCCGCGCTCAACGCCCTCAAGGTCGCGGCGGCGTGGCCGGACGCGCCGCGGCCGGTCGCGGCGGACGACCTGCTGCCGGAACGCGCGTTGGCCGGCGACCGGAGCGCCTGCGACGCGCTGGTGGAGGTCTACAACGCCCTCGGCTCGGCCGGGGAGGCGGTGCGGGACACGGTGACCTGCTACCTCGCCCACGGCGGGTCGATCGAGGCGACGGCGCGGGCGACGTTCCTGCACCCGAACACGGTGCGGTACCGCCTCCGCAAGGCGGTGGACGCGTCGGGGGTGGCGGTGACCGAGCCGCGGGGGGCGTTCGTGACGCAGGTCGCGGTGGCGCTGGGGCGGCTCCGGGACCCCGGCTGAGCGGGTGGCGTTACTTGTAGGTTTCCTACAAGAGTCGGCCCCGAGCTTGGTGCGTGTCACCCGTCGCGGGAACCGGACGAACCGGGAAAGGGTCGTCCCGTGCTCGCGATCACGGCGCCCGGACAGGGCGCGCAGACCCCCGGCTTCCTCGGCCCGTGGCTCGACCTGCCCGGCGTCGCCCGGCGGCTGCGCTGGGCCTCCGCCGTCGTCGGGCGCGACCTCGTCGCGCTCGGCACGACCGGCACCGAGGACGAGATCCGCGACACCGCCGCGTGCCAGCCGCTGCTCGTCGCCATCGCGCTCGCGGTGGGGCGGGAGCTGCTCGGCGACGCCCCCCTGACCCCGTGGTGCTCCGGCCACTCGGTCGGCGAGCTCGCCGCCAGCGCACTCTCCGGCGCGCTCACCGACGAGGCCGCGCTCGTGCTCGCACGCGAACGCGGTGCGGCGATGGCGGCTGCAGCCGCCGTCGCCGCGACCGGGATGTCCGCGGTGCTCGGCGGGCCGGCCGAGACGGTCGAGGCCGCGGTCGCCGCGGCCGGCCTGGCGGTCGCCAACGTCAACGGCGCCGGCCAGGTCGTCGCGGCCGGGCCGCTCGACCGGCTCGCCACGCTCGCCGCGCGGCTCGACGGCGTCGCGCGGGTGGTGCCGTTGAAGGTGGCGGGCGCGTTCCACACCGCGGCCATGGCCCCGGCGCGGGAGCGCCTCGCGGGGCTGGCCGCGTCGGTGCCGGTGCGCGACCCCGCCCTCCCCCTCGTCTCGAACGCCGACGGTGCCGTCGTCGCGTCCGGCCCCGACCTGCTCGAACGCCTCGTCCGCCAGGTCGCGGCGCCGGTGCGGTGGGACCGGTGCCTGGCGACGTTCGCGGCGGCGGGCGTGACGGCGGTGGTGGAGCTGCCGCCGGCGGGCACGCTGACCGCGCTGGTGCGCCGCGAGCTGCGCGAGGTGACGGCCGTCGCGGTGCGCACGCCCGACGACCTGCCGGCCGCGCGCGCGGCCGTTGCCGAGCACGCGGCGACGCACGTCGGCCACGTGCCGGCGTGGCGGGTGGTCGTGGCGCCGTCGGCGGGGACGTTCGCGCCGCGCGACGTCGAGCACCTCGCGCCCGGCGACGCGGTCGGGCGGGTCGTCGGCCGGCGCGCGGAGACCGAGGTCGTGGCGCCGCACGGCGGCGTGGTCGTGGAGTGGCTGGCGCTGGACGGCGACCCGGTGAAGCCGGGGCAGCCGCTCGCCCGCCTGCACCCCCTGGGCGCCTCGTGACCGGGCTCCCCCTGCGGGCCGGTGCGCGGGGCGCGCGGCTGCTGGCGTTCGGCGCGCACCGCCCGGCCCGCGTCGTCGCCAACGACGACCTGGCCGCGGTCATGGACACCAGCGACGCGTGGATCCGCGAGCGCACCGGCATCGTCACGCGGCACCTGGCCGCGCCGGACGAGACGGTCGTCACGATGGCGGCCGCCGCGACCGCGAAGGCGCTGGCCGCCAGCGGTGTCGCCGCCGACGAGGTCGACCTGGTGCTGCTCGCGACCTGCTCCGCGACCCGGCCGATTCCCGGTGGCGCGGCGTCCGTCGCCGCCACGGTCGGCGCCACGAGCGCGGGGGCCGTCGACGTCAACGCCGCGTGCGCCGGCTTCTGCTACGGCCTGTCCTGGGCCGCCGACGCGGTCCGTTCCGGCAGCGCCCGGCACGTCGTCGTCGCCGGGTCCGAACGCCTCTCCACCTGGGTCGACCCCACCGACCGCGCCACCGCGATCCTGTTCGGCGACGGCGCGGGCGCGGCGGTCGTCGGACCCGCTGACGTCAACGCCGTCGGCCCGGTCGTGTGGGGCAGCGACGGCACCCGCGCCGCGGCGATCCAGGTGCCCGACGACGGCGACACGCTGCGGATGGACGGGCCGGGCGTGTACCGCTGGGCGACGACGGAGCTGGCCGCGGTGGCGCGGGAGGCCTGCGCCGCAGCGGGTCTGGCGCCGGCGGACGTGGCGACGTTCGTGCCACACCAGGCGAACCTCCGCATCGTCGACTCCCTCGCCCGGCAGCTCGGCGTCGACCCGGCGCGGGTCGCGCGCGACGGCGTCGACACCGGCAACACCTCCGCCGCCTCGGTGCCGCTCGCGGTCGCGCGGCTGGTCGAGGAGGGGCGGGTGGCGCCGGGCGACCCGCTGCTGCTGCTCGCGTTCGGCGCCGGCCTGACCTACGCCGCCCAGGTGGTGCTCGCCCCATGACACGCACCGTCCTCGTCACCGGCGCGTCCGGGTACCTCGGCCGCGCGATCGTCGCCGCGCTCGCCGCGCCCGGCACGCACGTCGTCGCCCACTACCGCACCGACCTCGCCGGGGCGGAGAAGGCGCGTGCCCTCGCCGAGGAGGGCGGCGCCGTCGTCACCCTGGTGCGGGCGGACCTCGCCGACCGGGCCGCGCCGGACGCGCTGCTCGCCGCGTGCGGCGAGGCGCCGGACGTCCTCGTCGCCAACGCCGGCGCCACCCGCGACGGGCTGTCCATGCTGATGAGCGACGAGGCGTTCGACAGTGTCGTCGACGCGAACCTCGGCGCGGCGTTCCGCTGCGCCCGGGCGGTGCTGCGGCCGATGCTGCGGCGGCGTTCCGGCCGGGTGGTGCTGGTGTCCAGCGTCGCCGGGCTCGTCGGCAACGCCGGGCAGGCCAACTACTCCGCCGCCAAGGCCGGGCTCGGCGGCCTCGCCCGCGCGCTGGCACGGGAGGTCGCGCCGCGCGGCATCACCGTCAACGTCGTCGCGCCCGGCGTCCTCGACGGCGGCCTCGCGCACGACCTCCCGCCCGGCGACCTGGACGCGTCGATCCCCCTGCGCCGCCGGGGCACGGCCGAGGAGGTCGCGGCCGCGGTCGCGTTCCTCGCGAGCGACGCGGCGTCGTACATCACCGGTTCCACCCTGGCCGTCGACGGCGGCCTGGCCATGCACTGACCCAGGAGGAGACCCCGCAATGCAGGACGTGCTCGCCGGCCTCGCCGGCATCGTCAACGAGATCACCGGCATCAAGACCGAGCAGATCGTGCCCGAGGCGTCGTTCGTCGACGACCTCGACGTCGACTCGCTGTCCATGGTCGAGGTCGCGGTCGCGGCCGAGGAGAAGTTCGGCGTCCGCATCCCGGACGAGGAGCTGGCCAAGCTGCGCACGGTCGGCGACGCGGTCGCGTACATCGCCGCGCAGGGTGTCCCGGCGTAGATCCACCCCACGACGGCGCTACGCGCCGCCGCGGGGGCCCCGGAAGGAGCCCCATGCCCGTCTACATCACCGGGATCGGCGCGGTGACGCCGGTCGGCGACACCGCCGCCGAGACCTGGCGCGCGCTGCTGGCCGGCGAGTCCGGCGTGCGGCTCCTCGAGGAGGAGCGGTACGCCGACCTGCCGGTCCGCATCGCCGCGCCGCTCAAGACCGACCCGGCCGAACGCCTCGACCGCGTCGAGGCGCGCACCCTCGACCGGTCGCAGCGGGTGGCGCTCGTCGCGGCGCGCGAGGCGTGGGCCGACGCGGGCACCCCCGGCGTCGACCCGGAACGCCTCGCGGTCGTCGTCGGCACGGGCATCGGCGGCGCGACGACGCTGCTCGACCAGTGGGACACGTTGCGGGAGAAGGGGCCGCGCCGGGTGTCGCCGTTCACGGTCCCGATGCTGATGCCGAACGGCCCGGCCGCGATCGTCGGCCTGGACATCGGCGCGCGCGGGCCGGTGCGGTCCACGGTGTCGGCGTGCGCGAGCGGCGCCGACGCGATCGCGCTGGCGTACGACACGATCGTCGCCGGCCTCGCCGACGTGGTCGTCGCGGGCGGCACCGAGGCGTGCATCCACCCGCTGCCGCTGGCCGGCTTCGCGCAGATGCGTGCGCTGTCCACGCGGCACGACGACCCCGCGGCGGCGTCGCGGCCGTTCGACGCGGAGCGCGACGGGTTCGTCATGGGCGAGGGCGCGGGCATCGTCGTGCTCGAGTCGGCGGAGCACGCCGCCCGGCGCGGCGCGGCGGTCTACGCCGAGCTCGCGGGCGTCGGCGTCACCGCCGACGCGCACCACCTCACCGCGCCGGAGCCGACCGGCGAGGGCGCCGCGCGCGCGATGCGGCTGGCGCTCGCCTGGGCCGGCCTGGCGCCGGAGGAGGTCGGCTACGTCAACGCGCACGCCACCTCCACGCCCGTCGGCGACGTGGCCGAGGCGGCGGCGATCCGTTCGGTGCTCGGCTCGGTGCCGGTGTCGGCGACGAAGTCGATGACCGGGCACCTGCTCGGCGCGGCGGGCGCGGTCGAGGCGATCGTCACGGCGTTGTCCGTCCGCGACGGCGTCGTCCACCCCACCCGCAACCACGACAAGCCCGACGAGCGCTGCGACGTCGACTGCGTCCCCGAGGGCGCGCGGCGCGTACCGCTGGAGGCGGCCCTGTCCAACTCGTTCGGCTTCGGCGGGCACGACGTCTGCCTCGCGTTCCGGAGGGTCTGATGCTGGCACTGGTCACCGGCGGGTCCGGCGACATCGGGCGGGCCGTCTCGCTGCGCCTGGCGCGCGAGGGGTACGACGTCGCGCTGACGACGTTCCGCAACGTCGAGGCGGCCGAGGAGGTCGCCGCGAAGGTCCGCGCGGAGGGCCGGGAGGCGACCGTGCTGCGCTCGCACCTGGGCCGTCCCGGCGCGGCCGAGGCGCTGGCCGAGGAGGTCGGCGGCTGCGACGTCGTCGTCTCCAACGCCGCCTCCGGCGTGCTGCGCCCGGTCGCCCAGCTGGACGAGCGGGCGTTCGACTGGTCGATGGGCGTCAACGCCCGCCCGCTGCTGACGCTCGTCACCCGGCTGCGGCCGCGCGCGGCCGTCGCGATGACCTCGCCGGGGTCGACGCGGGTGCTGCCCGCGTACGCCGCCGTCGGCGCGAGCAAGGCCGCGCTGGAGGCGCTGGTGCGCTACCTCGCGGTCGAGCTGGCGCCGTCGACCCGGGTCAACGCCGTGAGCGCGGGCGTCGTGGACACCCGCGCGCTGACGCACTTCCCGGACCGGGAGGCGATGCTGCGCTCCGCGCTGGACCGCACGCCGATGCGGCGGCTGGTCACGCCCGAGGACGTCGCCGGCACGGTCGCGTGGCTGGTGTCGGCGGAGGCGGCGATGGTCACCGGGCAGACGCTGGTGCTCGACGGCGGCTGGAGCCTGGGCGCATGACCGTCACCGCTGTTCCGGCCGCCAAGCGGCGACCCGTCTCGGCCCGCGCCCGGCTGGACGCGTTGCTGGACGAGGGGTCGTTCGTGGAGCGGGGGGCGTTGCGCACTGGTGTCGCGTCGCGGGTGCCGGGCGACGGCGTCGTCACCGGGCTCGGCACGATCGGCGGCGCTCCCGTCGCGGCGTTCTGCACCGACGCGGCGGTGATGGGCGGGGCGCTCGGCGCGCGCGGCTGCCTGCGCATCGCCGAGGCGATCGACGCCGCCGTCGAGCGCGGCGTCCCCGTCGTCGGGCTCTGGCACAGCGGCGGCGCCCGGCTCCAGGAGGGCGTCGCGTCGCTGGACGGCGTCGGGTACATCTTCGCGGCGACGACCCGCGCGTCCGGCAAGGTCCCTCAGGTGTCGGTGGTGCTCGGGCCGTGCGCGGGCGGCGCGGCGTACGGGCCGGCGCTGACCGACGTCGTCGTGATGGCGCCGGAGGGGCGGGTGTTCGTCACCGGCCCCGACGTCATCCGGCAGGTGACCGGCGAGAGCGTCGACATGGTGCGGCTCGGCGGGCCGGACCCGCACGGGCGGCGGTCCGGCGTCGTCGCCGTCGTCGCCGACTCGGAGGCGCACGCGCTGCAGACCGCGCGCGAGCTGGTGACGTTGCTCGGCTCGCCTGGCGTGCTCGACCTCGCCGCCGCGTCGGCGGACGTCGACCTGGACGACCTGCTGCCCGACTCACCACGGCGGGCATACGACGTCCGCCCCGTCGTGTCCCGCCTGCTCGACCCGGGCACCGCGCTGGAGCTGCACGCCGGCTGGGCGCCGAACGTCACCACCACCCTCGGCCGCCTCGGCGGCCGCACGGTCGGCGTGCTGGCGAACAACCCGCTGCGCCTCGGCGGCTGCCTGGACACGGTGTCGGCGGAGAAGGCGGCGCGGTTCGTGCGGACGTGCGACGCGTTCGGCGTGCCGCTGGCGGTGCTGGTCGACGTGCCCGGTTACCTGCCGGGCGTCGACCAGGAGTGGGACGGCGTCGTGCGCCGCGGCGCGAAGCTGCTCCACGCGTTCGCCGAGGCGGTGGTGCCGCGCGTGACGATCGTCACGCGGAAGGCGTACGGGGGCGCCTACATCGCGATGAACTCCCGCTCGCTCGGCGCCACCGCCTGCTACGCCTGGCCCGATGCCGAGCTCGCGGTGATGGGACCCGAGGCGGCCGTCGGCATCCTGCACAAGCGCGCGCTCGCCGCCGCGCCGGAGGGGCAGCGGGCGGTGCTGACCGCGCAGCTCGCGGCCGAGCACCGGTCCATCGCGGCCGGTGTCGGCAACGCCGGCGCCTACGGCGTCATCGACGCGGTGATCCCACGCGCCGCAACGCGGCGGGTCCTCGCGACCGAGATCGCCCGCGCCCCCCAGCGCCGCGGCGCCCACGGCAACATCCCGTTGTAGCGCCTCCTACCCCTGCTCGTCGGTCACACTGGATCGATGGGGACGCGCACGCTGATCGACGGGTTCGGACTCGCCGGGTACCGAGGGTTCTTCCATGACCTCTCGTTCTTCCACCCGATGACGCCGGTCACATTCGTCGCGGGCGCGAACAACGCAGGAAAGTCCAACGTCCTTCGCTTTCTCGGTGAGGTGTGGCCCCGGATTGGAGCAGGGCAGCGAGCAGGGCCGAGGCATCCCGCTCTCACGCAGCATGACGTTCCGGTCACCGAGGAGCCAACAGCATTCAAGATCGCACTCCCACTCCGCGCTGACTGGCTTGAAACGGCACCGACCGGAACGGATGTCGAGTTCAGTCGAGCCGTCTACCGTTTCATCCTCAAACTGGCGGCGCTACGCATTGGGCCCGACTTAGACGTCCCGTGGGTGCTATTTGAGAAGTCGGCCGCCGGGGATGCTCTGGAAATAAGTCCCGATCTGGTGCACCTCTGCGTCCTCGAAGGTGGTCCAGTCTGGGAACAGCGGTGGCGTAGAGTGCTCACCGAAGTCCTGGGCGGAGGAACAGTCGATCCGCGCGACGTCATGGCTCGTTGCCTCACAAGGATGATCCCGGTAGGTCCCGAATACAGCGTCACGACAATCGGCAATGCGCCAACCGTGCAACCCGAGACGATCCTGGACCTGAACAAGTTGTTGAACCCCGAGGCTGCCGACGCCGTGCACGCGCGGCACGCAGTGAACGCGGTCACCCGCTTCATCCGCACCGTCATGGATGACGACACGGTGGATCTTCAGATCCCGCATAGCCTGGCGACGATCAATGTGACGACTCCGCACCGGACGTTGTCCCTGGATAACCTGGGCGCCGGTATTCAGCGCGTCATTCAGTTGGCAGTTGAAGCAACGGCTACCGAACACACTGTGGTGTGCATCGAGGAACCCGAGACGAACTTGCACCCCGTTTTGCAGCGACGCCTCGCGCAGTACCTGCTGATGGAGACCAGCAACCAGTACGTCATAGCCACCCACTCCGCCCACATGCTCAACTACGAGCAGGCATCGGTCATACACCTTTCCTTTGCCGACACCACGGGCACGACGGCCAGATTGGTGAGTCGCCCCAGGGAACACTCTGCGCTCTGCGCTGATCTTGGATACCGGCCCGCGGACCTTCTGCAAAGCAACAGCATCGTGTGGGTGGAAGGGCCGTCGGACCGCTTGTACGTACGTCGCTGGATCGATCTGCTCGATGTCACGCTCCGCGAAGGAATCGAGTACAGCGTCATGTTCTACGGCGGCGCGCTGCTCAGCCATCTGTCAGCCGACGATGAAGCCGTCAACGACTTCATCCACCTGCGACGGCTCAATCGGCACATGTCGATCCTGATCGATTCCGACCGTCACGACCCAGCGAGCGGGTTGAACGCGACAAAGCAGCGGATCGTTGCGGAGTACACCGAAGGAGACGATGGGTTCGCCTGGGTCACCGGCTGCAGGACGATCGAGAACTATGTCGACCCTGAGGTCCTCGCCATGGCCGTGGCAGCCGTTCACCCGGATCGCGAACCGCGCAGCGGCCAGTGGGAGGCCCCGCTAGCGCCGACGGAGGACGGGAAGCGGTTCGACAAGGTCGCCGTGGCGCACGCGGTCGTGCCGTTGCTGACGGCGGCACACCTCGACCGCTTCGACCTCCGGGGCCGGGTCGAGGAACTCGTCGCGTTCATCCGCCGCGCCAACGGCAGGACGTAAGCGACCTCGCCCGCTATGCCGCGGCGGTCTCCGCGCCGGACAGGGAGCGCCAGACCTCGGTGAAGAACGCCGCGTTCACGCGCGAACGCCAGAGCGCGCCGCGGAGGATGCGGGACACCCACTCGGGGCGTTCGGCGGCGACCGGGATCAGCGCGTTGTCGACCCAGTCCTTGCCGTGCCGGGGGTCGACCTCGGCGTGCTCGGCGTAGAACGGGTACGCGTCCGCGGGCGCGCCGAGCCGGTCGAACGCGCGCAGCACGAGGCGGCAGCGCGGCCCGGCCTGGAGCTCGATGAGGCCGAGCGCGCCGAGCATCTCCGGCTGGAGCCAGTGGTTGGTGGACAGCAGCCCGCCCAACGCCGCCCGCTCCAGCGCGGCGACCGGCTGGTCGGCGAGCGGGACGCGCGGCATGCCGATGGCGGCGACGAGCCGGTCGTGCAGGACGGTGTGCACGGCGGGGAGGGCGCCGTTGCCGAGCTCGTCCCAGTAGTTGCGGGCGAGCTCGACCTTGGGCTCGCCGGTGAGGCCGACCTGGCAGAGCGCGACGAGGTCGTCGAAGCCGCCGTCGGGGCCGCCTTCCAGCGCGAGGAAGCGGACGACCTCGTCCCAGGTGGCGGTCTTGGCGACCCACTCGTACGCCTCGGGCAGCCGGTCGCGGGCGGCGAGCGCGCGCAGGCCGGCGACGAGGTCGCCGTCGAGCAGCGGGTCCGATAGCGCGGAGAGCTCGTCCAGCCACTCGGACTCGAGGCGCCACTTCAACGCCGCGAGCGCGGGGTGGCCGTCCCAGCGCGAGTCGTCGCCGACGCGACCGAGGCGCAGGTCGTAGAGGCGCAGCAGGGTGAGGAACCGGTCGCGGCGGTCCAGCGGGACGGCGTCGGCGAGGCCACCGGGACGGCCGGCGGAGAGCGCGCGGTCAAGGCGCTCCACGAGCGGAGTCATGGGAGGACCCTGCCCGAGGAAGCGATCAAGGAAACGCCCGTTAGGGTGGCGCGCCATGGGACTCATGGACGGCAAGGTCGCGATCGTCACGGGCGCCGGGCGCGGCATCGGCCGCGGCGAGGCGCTGCTGCTGGCCCGCGAGGGCGCCCGCGTCGTGGTCAACGAGCTGGACGCGGACGCCGGGCAGGCCGTGGTGGACGAGATCGCCGCCGCCGGAGGCGAGGCGGTGCTGCACACCCAGGACTGCTCGGAGATGGACGGCGCGGAGTCGCTGGTCGCGACGGCGGTGGAGACGTTCGGCGGGCTGGACGCGCTGGTCAACAACGCCGGCATCCTGCGCGACCGCACGCTGGTGAAGATGTCGCCGGAGGAGTGGGACGCGGTCATCAAGGTGCACCTGCGCGGGCACTACGCGCCGACGCACGTGACGTTCGGCTGGTGGAAGGACAACGGGCGGCCCGGCCACGTGGTCTGCACGGCCAGCACGAGCGGGCTGCTCGGCAACTTCGGGCAGGCCAACTACGGCGCGGCGAAGGCCGGCATCGCGGCGTTCGCGACGATCGCGGCGATGGAGATGTGGCGGTACAACGTCACGGTCAACGCGATCGCGCCCGCGGCGCGGACGCGGATGACGGAGGGCGCGTACGGGCAGATCGAGACGGGCGGCGAGTTCGACTTCTGGCACCCGGACAACGTCGCGCCGATGGTCGTCTACCTGTGCAGCGACGCGAGCAGCCACATCAGCGGGAAGACGTTCGGCGTGCAGGGCAACGTCGTCGAGCTGTACCAGCCGTGGACGTCGTTCTCGGAGGTCGTCAACGAGGGCGGCCGCTGGGAGCCGGCGGAGCTGGCGGAGCGGGTCGACTCGCTGTTCGAGGGGTTCCCGATCGCCAAGGAGGCGACGAACGGCATGGCCCGCCTGCGCTACACGATGACGCAGCGCCAGTAAGCAACGGGGCCTCCCCGCGTGGACAACAGTGGCGGCCGTCACCCCTACGACGGCCGCCGGCGGCGTGCGCCCACGCCGCCTCCCTACGCGTCTGGACGGTCCGTATGACCACTGCCCGGAGACCACGCGGCCGCGCGCTGCTCGCCAGCGTCGCGCTCGCGGTCCCGCTCCTCACCCTGCTGCCGGCGACGGCCGCGCACGCCGCGCCGCGCGGCCAGACCCGCGACTCGGGTCCCGCCGTCGCCCACGACACGTCGCCGCCGCTGCGCGACATCGAGCCGTCGACCGAGGAGGGCGACGAGCCGAAGAAGGAGCACTTCGACAAGCGCGAGGACGGCATGCCGCAGCAGCCCGCGGGCGGGCTCCCGGCCGACCTCACGCCGAACGCGAGCGCCGCCGCCGCGCCGGCGACGAGCACGAACTTCGACGGCATCGGCAACGGCGTCGCCGGCTACGTCGTGGACGTCGCGCCGCCGGACACCAGCTCGGCGGTCGGGCTGGCGCACGTCGTGGAGGTCGTCAACAGCGCGTTCGCCGTCTACTCGAAGACCGGCACGCTGGTCTACGGCCCGGCGAACACCAACACGCTGTGGAGCGGCTTCGGCGGCTCCTGCCAGTCCACCAACGACGGCGACGGCATCGTCCGCTACGACCGGCTCGCCGACCGCTGGGTCATCACGCAGTTCGCGAACGCCGCGTCGCTGTCCGGCCCGTACTTCGAGTGCGTCGCGGTGTCGCAGACGTCGGACCCGACCGGCGCGTACTACCGGTACTCGTTCCAGTACGCCGACTTCCCGGACTACCCGAAGCTCGGCATCTGGCCGGACGCGTACTACGTGACCTATAACATGTTCACCGGCAACACGTTCAAGGGCGCGCAGTCCTGCGCGATGAACCGCGCGCGGATGCTCCAGGGCCTCTCGGCGACGCAGCAGTGCTTCTCGACCGGCACGTCGTACGGCGGCGTGCTCCCGGCCGACCTGGACGGCGCGACGGCGCCGCCGGCGGGCGCGACCAACCTGCACGTCGCGATCGGCACGACGTCGACGACGCTCGCGACGTGGAAGTTCCACGTCGACTGGACCACGCCGGCCAGCTCGACGTTCAGCGGCCCGACGGCGCTCACGGTGGCGTCGTACTCCCGCGCCTGCGGCGGCGGCACCTGCATCCCCCAGTCCGGCACCACGACGCAGCTCGACTCGCTCGCCGACCGGCTGATGTACCGGCTGGCGTACCGCAACCTCGGCGACCGCGAGTCGCTCGTCGTCACCCACGCGGTCACCGCGAGCACCTCGACCGGCATCCGCTGGTACGAGCTGCGGCTCGCGTCCGGCAGCCCGAGCGTCTACCAGCAGGGCACGTACGCGCCGGACACGGCGTACCGCTGGATGGGCAGCGCCGCGATGGACAAGAGCGGCGACATCGGCCTCGGCTACTCGGTGTCCAGCTCGACGCTGCACCCGGCGATCCGCTACACCGGCCGGCTCGTCACCGACGCGCTCGGCACCATGCCGCAGGGCGAGGGCTCGATCATCGAGGGCGCCGGCTCGCAGAACGGCGGCCTCACCCGCTGGGGCGACTACGCGTCGATGAGCGTCGACCCCAGCGACGACTGCACGTTCTGGTTCTCGACCGAGTACATCCCCGCCAACGGCTCGTACAACTGGCGGACCCGGATCGGCTCGTTCAAGTTCCCGTCCTGCGGCGGCACCGCGACGAACGACTTCTCCATGTCCGCGTCGCCCGCGTCGGCGACCGTCACCGCCGGGTCGTCGGCCACGTCGACGATCTCCACGGCGGTCACCTCCGGCTCCGCGCAGACGGTGTCGCTGTCGGCGAGCGGGCTGCCCACCGGGGCGACGGCGTCGTTCAGCCCGACGTCGGTGACGGCGGGCGGCTCCTCGACCCTGACGGTCGCCACGTCGAGCAGCACGCCGGCCGGCACGTACGGCATCACGGTCACCGGCACGGGCACGTCGGCCACGCACACGATGACGTTCACGCTGACGGTGAACGCGCCGACGTCCTGCACGGCGCGCCAGCTCCTCGGCAACCCCGGGTTCGAGACCGGCACGGCGGCGCCGTGGACGGCGACGACCGGCGTGGTCGACAGCTCGACCAGCGAGCCGGCGCACAGCGGCTCGTGGAAGGCGTGGCTGAACGGCTACGGCTCCACGCACACGGACACGCTCGCGCAGGGCGTGGCGGTGCCGAGCGGCTGCACGACGTACGCGTTCACGTTCTGGCTGCACATCGACACGGCCGAGACGACGACCACGTCCGCGTTCGACACGCTCAAGGTGCAGGTGCTCAACAGCGCCGGGACGGTGCTCTCGACGCTGGCGACGTACTCGAACCTGAACAAGAACACCGGCTACACGCAGCGGTCGTTCAACCTCGCGGCCTACGCGGGGCAGACGGTGACGCTGAGGTTCACGGGCGCGGAGGACGGGTCGTTGCAGACGTCGTTCGTCGTGGACGACACGGCGGTGAACGTCAGCTAGTACCGACGGCTACCGCATCGAGGTAGGCGACCGGCGGCGCCGCCCGCGCATCATCGGCGGGCGGCGCCGTCGCGTCCCCGACCACCACGCGCAGCGCGTGGTCGCCGGGCGCGAGCGCGGCCCGCCAGAGCACCTGCCGCTGCGCGGTCGCCTCGGCGTCCGTCGTCACGACGGTGACGAGGACGCCGTCGAGGTAGACGGTCAACCGCGCGAGGCCGGGGCCGCGGGTGCCGATCAGCGCGTACGACGTGCCGTTGACGGTGGTCTCGACGCTCGCGCCGGCGGGCGCGGTGGCGAGCGAGCCGAGCCACGAGCCGGACACGGACGGCCGGGTCCAGTCGCCGGCGAACGTCAGCGTCGCGTCGGCGTCGTCGCGCGGCACGACGACCGGCGTGGGGTCGGTCCACGCGGAGACGTGCCCGGCCCGGTCGACGGCGCGGACGCGGAACGCGTGCGTCCCCGCGCCGGAGAGCGCGACCCGGATCGCGGTGGTGGTGACCCGCGACGGCGTGGACCAGGCGGTCGCGCCGGGGGCGCGGCGGGACACCTCGACGTAGGCGACGCCGGAGCCCGGCGACGGGTCGGCGAACGACAGCCCGATCCGCGCGGTCGAGTCGGTGGCGGCGTCGGAGACGTACTCCGGGGCGCTGGTGACGGCGGCGGTCGGGGTGCGCGCCGGGTTGAGGGTCCAGGTGGACGCGCCGCGCGCGCCGAGCACGACACTGCCGTCGAGCACCGGCACGAACGCCTCGGACACGGTGACGGCGGAGGCGACGCGGGCCGCCTGGACGGAGAAGCCGAACCGCGCGTCGCCGCCGGTGGGCGTGGCGACGGCGAGGGCGACCGGGCGGGTGGCGGCGACCCAGCGCGGGTGCCGCAGCCGCGACGCGCGGCCGACCGGGTATGTCGACAGCGAGACGTGCGAGCCGGTCCAGGTGGCCCAGCCGATGTTGCGGGCGACGAACATCGACCCCGCGGTCTGGTCGCCTTCGAGGGTGCGGCCCGCGGTGGTGCGCGGCAGCGCGGCGAGGTAGTCGGCGCGGACGACCGCGTGCCGGTAGGAGCCGAGCGTGGAGGCCCAGGTGCCGTCGAGGTGCGCGACGTAGCCGTGGCCGCTCTGCGGCGTGTAGCCGGGGATGACGTCGCGCGGGTTGACGACGTTGACCGGCACCACCCACGAACGCAGGTCGCTCGCGGGCGTGCGGACCGACGCGAAGACGGCGTCGGCGTAGCGCATCGCGGCGTAGCCGGAGCCGTTGTAGCGGTACGTCGCGCGGTACCAGTTCTCGGCGACGCGCTGGTCGTCGGCGCCGAGGGCGGGCGGGACGTTGGCGCTGGAGGCGTTCATCTTCGCGGCGAGCACCTGCGCGCCGGCGTCGACGTTGTACCGGTAGTCGGTCGCGAGCCGCTGCGCGTCGAAGCCGCGCGGCAGCACCTGCATGACGCCGATCGCGCAGGCGCCGGAGACGACGGCGCGGCCGTCGGAGTAGAACTGCCGCCACCGCGACTCCTGCCAGGCGATCGCCTTGAGCACGTAGGGCGGGACGTGCCGCCGCGAGGCGGCCTGGTCGATGGCGGCGTTGATCGCCGCCTTGCCGGGGTCGGTGCCGCGCACGCCGCTCGCGGAGCAGCCCGCGTGGGCGGGCAGCGCGAGGACACCGGTGAGCAGCAGGGGCACGGGGAGCAGCCGTCGCATACGCACGGACCGGAGCCTTCTCCGCCGCGATCTTGGGTTCCTGCCGGAGGTCCGGGCCTTTCGGCCCGGCCGACGCCCTCCCCCGTGACCGGATGACGTGGCCGCGAGGTAGCCGTTGACCCCTGTCCTTCGAGCCGTTCTCGGCCGGATCGGTCAAGGCGGGGTGCCGTCGGGGCGAACCACTCCCCGTCCGCAACTGCCCGACCAACGGAGGAGAAAGTCGATGGGCAAGCACACCACCCGGGGCCCGGTCTCGACCGGAACGAAGATCGCGGTCTCGGCCGGCACCATTGGGCTCGCGGCCGTCGCCGTGGGCGCGGGGGTCTACGCGTCGTGGAACACCACGGGGAACCTCACGACCGGCACCTACACGGCCGCGTCGGTGACGAGCTCGTTCGCGAGCACCGGCACCCCGACGTTCTCGTCGGCCGTCTCGAACATGGTCCCCGGCGACTACGCCGTCCGCTACGCCGACCTCCAGAACACGGGCAGCGTCGCGCTGACGTTCTCGCTCGCGTCGAGCGGCAGCGGCACCCTCGCCAACGCGCTCGCGCTGCACGTCTACAAGTGCGCCACGGCGTACGACGGCGACGGCCTCTGCGGCGGCGCCGACGACGGCACCGAGGTTACCTCGGGCACGTCCGTCTCGCAGAGCAACCTGGCGCTCGGCTCGATCGCCGCCAGCGGCCACGTGTACCTGAAGATGGTCGCCACGCTGCCGAGCAACGCCGACCAGGCGACGTACGCCGGCACCAGCGGCACGATCACCCTGACCGAGACCGGCGTCGCCGCGTCCGGCACGGCCCGCTAGCCATGGGCGCGGCAGCACGGAAGTGCGGCGCCGCGCTCCTGCTCCTCGCGGCGGTCGCGGCACTCGGTGTCGCGACCGCCGCCCGGACGGGCGCGGTGCGCTTCTCGCGGGTGCTGACGGGGTCGATGACCCCGACGGTGGCACGGGGATCGCTGGTGGTCTCCGCGCCCACCGACGCGGCGTCGATCCGCGCGGGCCAGCTCCTCGTGTTCGCGCCGCCCGGCGGGGACCCGACCGTCCACCGCGTCGTGTCGGTCACCCGCGAGGACGGCCACGTCCTCGTCCGCACGAAGGGCGACGCGAACGCCGCCGCCGACCCGTGGACGATCGACGCCGCGCACAGCACGGTGCACCGCGTCGTCCACCACTCCGCCGCGGCGGGGACCGCCCTCGACGTCACCCGGCGTTCGGGCGTGGCGGTCGCGCTGGCGCTGCTCGCGCTGGTCGCGACCGCGAAGACGCTGCGGTGGGTCTGGGGCACGCCGTCCGGCCGGCACCGGGGGGGAGCCGGTCGGGCGGCGGTCTCGCCTGCGGTGCGGTGGCTCGCGGAGGAGCGGGTCAGCGTTGCCACAGGTGCGGGTATGCCAGGTCGCTGATGACCTGGGCGACGGTGGACCGGTGCCAGCGCGAGCCGCGCGGGGTCCGGTAGCCGTCGCTGTTGAGGGCGGCGGCGATGGTGCTCAACGACGCCCCCTCGCGGTGCAGCCGCATCAGCTCCGGCAGGCCGTGGTCCGCGGTCACCCGCTCGTCGCGGGAGGAGCGCGGCAACGGCGTGGCGGCCCGGCGGGTGACGTCGAACGCGCCGCCGGGCAGCCGGCCGACGAGGCCGGTCAGCTCGGCGAGCGGCAGCGCCGGCGCCCAGAGGTACCCCTGGCCGTAGGTGCAGCCGAGCGTCTCCAGCACCGTGAGCTGGGCGACGGTCTCGACGCCCTCGGCGACGGTCTCCAGCTTCACGGTCCGCGCCAGGTCGACGATCGACGCGGCGACGGCGAGCGCGTCCGGGTCGTCGGTGACGTTCTCCACGAACGCCCGGTCGATCTTCAGCGTCGTCACCGGCAGCCGGGTGAGGTACCCGAGCGAGGAGTAGCCGGTGCCGAAGTCGTCGATCGCGGCGGTGATACCACGCTCGCGGAGGCGTTCCAGCAGGGCGCGGGTGCGTTCGGGCCGGTCCACGACGGCGCCCTCGGTGATCTCGAGGGAGAGGCCGCCGGCGGGGACCCGGTGCCGGCGCAGCGCGTCGAGGAGGAACGCCTCGAAGTCGCCGTCGGCGAGGTGCCTGGCGGAGACGTTGACGGCGACCCGCGCCTCGCCGCCGAGGGCGCGGCGCAGGTGGCCGGCGTCGCGGCAGGCGGTGTCGACGGCCCACCGGTCGAGCTCGGCGATGAGGCCGGCCGACTCGGCCATGGCGACGAACGTCGCCGCCGGCACGTCGCCGCGGTCCGGGTGGTGCCACCGGGCCAGCGCCTCGACCGCGACGGGGCGGCCGGAGGTGAGGTCGACGACCGGCTGGTAGTGCAGCTCCAGGCGGCGCTCCCGCAGCGCGGCGCGGAGGTCGTTGCCGAGCGCGAGACGGTCGGCGGCGGCCTCCGCGAGCGCGGTGTCGAAGACGTGGACCCGCCCGCGGCCGCGGCCCTTGGCGTCGTACATCGCGGCGTCGGCGAAGCGCATCAGGTCGGCCCCGGTGTGCGGCGGCGAGACGGCGATGCCGACGCTCGCGGTGATGTACGCGGGCTGCCCGCCGAGGTCGAACGGCTCGGCGAGCGTGCCGAGCAGGTCCTCCGCGACGAGGTGCGCGGCGGCCTCGTCGGCGCCCTCGCAGACGACGACGAACTCGTCGCCGCCGAACCGCGCCACGGTGTCGCCGGGGCGCGTGGCCGCGGCCAGCCGCTCCGCCACCTGGACGAGCAGGGCGTCGCCCGCCTCGTGGCCGAGGGAGTCGTTGACGAGCTTGAACTGGTCGAGGTCGGCGAACAGCACCGCGACCGACCCGCCGCGCGTCCGCCCCGCCCGGGCGACGGCCTGGTCGAGGCGGTCGGCGAGCAGCGTGCGGTTGGCGAGGCCGGTCAGCTCGTCGCGCAGCGCGCGGCGGCGCAGCTCGTCCTCCGCGCGGCGCAGCTCGGTGAGGTCGTGCGCGAACCCGGCCACCGCGTACGGCGTCCCGTCCGCCTCGCGCAGCAACGTCACGTGCGCCAGCACCGGCACCTCGGTGCCGTCGGCGCGGGTGACGGCGGTGTCGCGGGTGCCCGTCTCGCCGGCCGCGAGCGCGCCGAGGTCCCAGCCCGCCAGGCCCGCCCGGTCGTGGCCGACGAGGTCGGCGAACGCCTGGTTCACCTCGCGCGCCCGCCCGTCCAGGTCGGCGACGAACTGCGGCAGCCCGACCTGCTCGAACCGCGCCCGGAAGCGGCGTTCGCCGGCCGCGAGCGCGGCGCGGGTTCGGGTCTCCGCCGACACGTCGCGGCTGATGCCGCTGACCGCCACCACCGCGCCCGCCGCGTCGCGCACCGGCGACAGCCGCACCGACGTCGCGACGCGCGAGCCGTCCCTGCGCAGCCGTTCGGTGGTGAACGGCTCGACCGTCTCGCCGGCGAGCACCGCGGCCGTGGCCGCCTCCGCCTCCGCGCGGCGCTCCTCCGGCACCAGGCACCACAGCTCGCGCCCGACCAGCTCGTCCGGCTCGTAGCCGAACACCGCCCGGACCGCGGCGTTCGCGGCGCGCACGACGCCGTCGCCGCCGGTCTCGATGATCGCGTCCCCGGAGCCCTCGACGATCGCCGCCAGGCCGCGGGCGCGCGCCTCGGCGGCGCGGCGTTCGGTGACGTCGGTGGAGACGCCGAGCATCGCGACGACGGCACCGGCGTCGTCGCGGATCGGCGTCGTCGTGATGAAGACGGTGATGAGGCGGCCGTCGCGGTCGCAGACCGTCCAGTCGCCGGCGTACGAGCCGCCCTCGGCGATGCGGGCGGCCGCGGCGGCGGCCTGCTCGCGCGCGCCGGCCGGCACGATCAGCTCGCGCAGCACCCGGCCCCGCGCCTCGGCGGCGGTGTAGCCGTAGAGGCGTTCGGCGGCAGGGTTCCAGTGCAGCACGTGACCCGACGGGTCCGTGATGACGACGGCCTGCCCCATCGCGGCGACGGCGCGCTCGAAGAGGGACATACCCCGCATCGTTTCGGGGACCGGCGCGCGCGGCGGGCGGTTCCCGCCGAAACGGCCGGAACCCATCACCTGCACCGTCCGAAAGATCTAGTTAGCGCCCCCGGCACGGAGTACGTTCGGTTTGCGATGAAAGACCGCAACGGGGGAACGGGGGTCGACCGCGCGCCCGCACTGGCCGCCGCGGTGGGCGACGCCGTGCTCGGCATCGGCCCCGACTGCGCCGTCACCAGCCTCAACGCCGCCGCCGAGCGCCTGCTCGGCACCGACCTCCTCGGGCGCGACGTCCGCACGCTGCTGCCGCCCGGCGCGACGTCGTTCGCGGCGCTGGCCGAGGTCGTCGCCGCCGACGGCGCGCGGGTGCCGGTGGCGGCCACCGAGCTCGACGGCTGGCTCGTGCTGCGCGACCTGCGCGCCGACCGGTACCGCGCGCTCGTCGAGCGCACCGGGCAGCTCGTCCTCGTCTGCGACCCGGACGGCACCGTGACGTACGCCAGCCCGATCCCGCGGACGCCGGGCGGGCGGCAGCCGGGCGAGCTGGTCGGCGGCAACGGCCTGGACCTCGTGCACCCGGACGACAAGCCGCACGCGCGCGCCGCGCTCGCCGCGCGGTCGATGACGCCCGGCACGCACCCGCCGTTCGTCGTCCGCTCCCGCGACGTCGACGGCCGCACCCTCTGGTACCGGCAGTCCGTGACGAACCTGCTGGACGACCCGGCCGTGCGCGGTCTCGCGGTCGTCGTGCAGGACGTGACCGCGCAACGCCGCGCCGAGGACGAGCTGGCCCACCACGCGCCGGTCGACCCGGTCACCGGCGCCCTGACGCGCTACGCGCTGGAACGCGCCGTCGTCGCGGCGCGCGAGCACGGCGGCAGCGACGCGGCGGCGGCGCTGGTGCTGGTCGAGGTCGCCACGGTCGACACGATCCGCGTCGCGGAGGGCCAGGCGGCGGCGGACCAGGTGCTGCGCCTCGTCGCCGACCGGCTGCGGCAGACCGCCCCCGACGACCTGGTCGGTCACCTCGGCGGCGGGACGTTCGCCGTCCTGCGGCGCGCGGTCGGGGGGCGCGAGGAGGCGCTGCGGCTCGCCGGCGACCTGCTCGCCGCCGTGCACGAGCCGGTGACGGTTGCGGGGGTGCCGCGGCAGCTCACCGCGACGGCCGGCGCCACCGTCTCGCGGGACGCCGACCTGGCCGCGCTCGTCGCGCAGGCGGCCATCGCGCGGCACCGCGGCGCGCTGCGGCCGCGCGCGGGCGTGGAGGCGTTCAACGGCGGCCACGACCGGGACGTGCTGCGCTGGCTCGACCTCGTCGCCGGCCTGCGCGGCGGCATCGACGCGGCCGACCTGCGGCTGCACTTCCAGCGCTGCGTCCGCGTCGCCGACGGCGCGGTGCTCGGCGCGGAGGCGCTGGTGCGCTGGCTGCGGCCGGACGGGCCGTTGCTCGGCCCCGACGAGTTCCTCGCGGCGGCGGCGGCCGCGGGCGCGGGTGCCGTGGTGCGCGACTGGGTGCTCGCGACGGCCTGCCGCGCGGCGGCGGCCTGGCCCGGCGACCAGTACGTCTCCGTCAACCTCTCCGCCGCCGACGCCGCGCGGCCGGACCTCGCCGACGCCGTCGGCGCGGCGTTGCGGGGCAGCGGGCTGGAGCCGCACCGGCTGGTCGTGGAGCTCGGCGAGGAGGCCGTGCTCGACCCGGCCGAGCACGTCGTCGCCGGCGTCGCGGCCGTCGCCGAGCTGGGCGTGCGGGTGGCGATCGACGACTTCGGCACCGGCTACGGGCCGTTCGTCTACCTCAAGCGGCTGCCGGTCCACACCATCAAGGTCGGCCGGGAGTTCGTGCGCGGGCTCGGCCGCCGCGAGGACGACGACGCGATCGTCGCCAGCGTCCTCAACCTCGCCACCGGCGTCGGCGCCGACGTCGTCGCGGTCGGCGTCGAGACCGCGGGCCAGCACCTCGCGCTCGCCCACCTCGGCTGCCCGGCCGCGCAGGGGTACCTCTACGGCCGGCCCGCGGACGGGGCGCCGGACCAGGAGGCGTTCGCGCTGCCCGAGCCGTCCACGGCCCACCGGCGGCCGCCACGTCGCGACCGCGGCATCGACCCGGTCGTCGTCGCGCGGGTCCGCACGCTCGCCGCCGAGGGCGCGTCACTGTCCACCATCGCCGCCGCGCTCAACGCCGAGGGGCTGCCGCACCCGAAGGACCGCCGCTGGCACCCGCGCGCGGTCGCGCACGTCGTGGCGGAGACCGTCGCGGGCCGGAGGTCCTGACGGGTGGCGTGGTCATTAGCGCCCACGGACGTAGTGATCCGGCACCGGATGATCCGACACGCGGCGTTCGGCCGGTTTGGGCGGAACGCGCCATGGTGCCCGGCCTCGCCGCGGCGGAGAGTGGACCCATGACGACGACCGGGGAACGCACGTCCGTCGGCCTGGACCGCGCGCGGCTGCTCGCCGAGTGCGGCCGCGACCTGTTCTGCCTGCTCGACGACGCCGGCGGCGTCACCGCCGCCGTCGGGCCGTGGACGGCGGTCACCGGCACCGCGGCGGAGGAGGTCGAGGGCCAGCCGCTGGCCGCGGTCCTCGCGGAGGAGGACCGGGCCGCCGTCGCGGCGGCGCACGCCGAGGTGACCGCCGGCGGGCCCGGCGGCACCGTCGAGGCGCGGCTCGCCGCACCGGCCGCGGCGGAGCGGGTGTTCGAGATCGCGCTGCGGCCGCTGGCGCCGGGCGAGACCGCCGCGTCGTTGCGCGACGTCACCGCGCAGCGGGCCGTCGAGCTCGAGCTGCGCCGGTCCAACGAGGAGCTCCAGCGGTTCGCCTACGTCGCCTCGCACGACCTCTCCGAGCCGTTGCGGATGGTCACGAGCTACTGCGCGCTGCTCGTCGGCGAGTACGCGGACCAGCTCGACGAGAACGCGCGCGAGTACCTCGGCTTCGCCGCCGACGGCGCCACGCGGATGCGCACGCTCATCGACGACCTGCTCGACTACTCGCGCGTCGGCTGGGAGGCCGGGCCGGCGACCCCGGTGCCGCTGGACGAGGTGTTCGCGGAGGCGGTCCAGGACCTGCGGCCCGCCATCGCGGCCGCGGGCGCCGACGTCGCGCTGGCGCCGTTGCCGGTCGTCCGCGGCGACCGCGCGCAGCTCCGCCGGGTCGCCGCGAACCTCCTCGCCAACGCCCTGAAGTTCCGCGCCGAGGGCCGCCGGCCGCTGGTCGCGGTCAGCGCCGAGCGCACCGGCGCGCGGGTCACCGTCTCCGTCGCCGACAACGGCATCGGCATCGCCGAGCAGCACCGGGAACGGGTGTTCGTGATGTTCAAGCGGCTGCACGGGCGCGCCGCGTACCCCGGCAACGGCATCGGCCTCGCGCTGTGCAAGCGGATCGTCGAGCTGCACGGCGGGACGGTGTGGGCCGAGGCGGCACCGGACGACGGGAGCGTCTTCCGGTTCACGCTGGCCGCCGCGCCGGACGTCGTGGCGGTGCCGGCGTGACCGGCCGCGCGGTGCGCATCCTGCTCGTGGAGGACAACCCGGGCGACGTGCGGCTGACGCGGGAGGCGCTGCGGCGCGGGCGGGTCGCGAACACGCTCGACGTCGTCGGCGACGGCGACGCGGCGCTCGCGTACCTGCGCCGCGAGGGCGCGTACGCCGGCAGCGAGCGGCCCGACCTGGTGCTGCTCGACCTCAACCTGCCCGGCCTCGACGGCCGGGACGTGCTCGCCGAGGTGAAGAAGGACGAGTCGCTGCGGCGGCTGCCGATCATCGTGCTCACGACGTCGGCGGCCGAGCGGGACATCGGCCGGTCGTACGACCTCGGGGCCAACTGCTACGTCACGAAGCCGGTGGAGCTCGCCGACTTCCTCGGCGTCGTCCGGTCGTTCGAGGACTTCTGGCTGTCGATCGTGAAGCTCCCGGAGCCTCCGGGCTAGCCACCCACGGCCTGCCCGGCGGAGACGACGGCGACGGCCGCGAACACGCACGCCGCGACGATGCGCACCGCCCGTACCGGCACGACCCGCAGCAGCCCGCGGCCGAGCAGCGCCGCGAGCCCCGACACGCCGACCAGCGCCAGCCAGGCGCCGAGCCCCACGCTCAGCGGCGCGCCGTAGCGGGCGGCCAGCGTCGCGGTCGCGAGCTGCGTGAAGTCGCCGAACTCCGCCACCAGCAGCACCCCGAACGCCGTCCCGGCGATGCGCGGCCCCGACGTCGCCGCGCGCGTCTCCCCCACCTCGTCCTCCGCGTCGCCGTCGCCGTCGCCGCCGCGCAGCGCCAGCACCGCGCCGACCGCGAACAGCACCGCCGACGCGGCGAGCGTCACCCGGTGCGGCAGCCGCGAGAGCAGCCCGCCGACCGTCACCGCCAGCGTCACCTGCACCGCGAACGCCGCGCACGCGCCGAGCCAGACCGGCAGCGCGCGGTACCGGGTCGACAGGACCAGCGTCGCGAGCGTCGTCTTGTCCGGCAGCTCGGCCGGGAACACGAGCGCGAACGTCGCCAGCACCACGCCGAGCCGCATGACCGGCATCCTCTCCGGCAGACTCCCTCCCATGCCCGCCGACCTGGCCACCGTCGTCGCCGAGATCGAACGCCACCACGCCGAGGCGGGCTGGGACCAGCCGCCGCGGCTGTTCGCGCTCGTCAACACCGGCGAGCTCGTCGCCAACGAGCCGCAGCTCGCCCAGGCGCTCGCCGGCAGCGACCCCGACGGGCTGACGCCGGTCGAGCAGGAGCCGGTGACCGAGGAGGTCGAGGAGCTGCTCGCGCGGATCGCGTGGCCGCCGCTCGTGCTCGGCTGCGCGTTCGTCAACGAGATCCTCATGCTGCCCGACGGCGCCGCCGAAGCGCGGCCGGAGGGCACCGACGAGGTCGCCTGGGCGGAGGCGCACCCGGAGACGCGGGAGGTCCGGCTCGCGGTCGGCGTGCTGCGCACCGGCGAGCGCGCGGCGACGGTGCGGGTGCGCGGGCGCGACGGCGAGGACGACGAGCTGCTCTCCGCGCCCGACCTCGTGCCGAACCTCGCCACCGCGCTCCTCGCGACTTTCGACACCGAAAACGAGGCGTAGGCAGGAGCCGGCGGTACTGGCCGCGAAGTCTGGTTTTGCTGCCTATCCCAGCGGGCAGGGTCGGCCAGCGTTCGTCCACTCTCTCGGACCGGGGGGTCCAGGAACACCGTGCGTTACATCGTCGTGCCCATCCTCGCGCCCGCCACGGCGCCCGCCGCCGCGCCCGCGACGTCCGGGCCCGCGCCGGACGACGACGCCCTCGGCCACTGGGTCGCCGCGGCGCGCCGTTCGCTCGACGCCTGCCTCGTCGTGGACATCGGCGGCACCGTCGCCGCCCTCTCGCCCAACGCCGCCGAGCTGCTCGGCACCGCCGCCGGCGCCGTCGTCGGCCGTTCGCTGGACGAGGTGCTGCACCTCGTCGACTTCACCGAGGGCGCGCACGAGGCGCGCGGCGCCGAGCGCCGCATCCCGCCGCTGATCGCGGTCCGGGAGAACTCGCTGAGCCGCGGCATGATGCGCGTCCGCCGCCCGGACGGCGCGCGGCTGATGCTCGACGCGGTCGCCGCGCCGATCCACGACAACGAGCGCAACCCCGTCGGCGCGGTGTCGTTCCTCGCGTCCGTCTAGGAGCCCGGCTCCACCCCCCTCCGCTTCCCGGAAGCGCATCGCCCTTTCTCCGTGCGGGGGCCGCTTCCCGGAAGCGTCTAGGACCCGGGCTTCGGCAGGGTGTAGGCGTCCTTGCTGCCGGGGGTGCGGTTCGGCGGGCGGACCGGCAGCATCGGCTCGGCCGAGTGCCGCCGCGGCCCCGACCACACCGCCGGCACGGCGTCGGTCGCGCGCGCGATCGCGTAGCACTGCTGCTCGTAGTTGACCCGCCAGCCGCGGAAGTGCGGCCACGCCGCCGCGGGCTCGCGTTCGATCTCGTACCCGACGTCGCGCAGCCGCTCCACGCCGCGCAGGAAGTCGTCGTACGACAGCGCGATCGGCGTGTCCGGCAGCGGGTCGGGGTCGTACGGGATGCCGAGCGAGCGGCAGATGTCGCGCACGCAGGTGAACCCCATCCGCAGGCAGAGCCGCGCCTCGCTCTGCCGCGCGGACGGGTTCAGCGCGAGCCGCAACGCCGCCGCGTCGAGTACGGCGAGCAGCCCGACGATCCACGACCGGTACGGGTCCGGCGAGCGGAACGTGATGAGCACCGGGTAGTTGGTGTGGCTCTCCGCGACGTCGGCGGACCAGCGTTCCCACTCGGCGAAGAACGCCGGCAGGTTGTCGAGCGTGGCCACGATCTGGTGCCGCGCCAGCAGCTCGGGACCCCAGGCGGGCGCGCCCGCGCGCGACTGGAGCAGCGTGACGAGCGTCTCGCGCCGGTTGAACGAGCCGTAGAGCGTCGGCAGGTACGCGATCTGCAACGCCACGACGACCAGCCCCGTCGCCGCCGCGAACAGCTCGACCACCGTCGGCAGCAGCCGCGGCGTCGCCGCCGAGCCGAGCGTGAACACGCTCGACCCGCTCTCCCGGAACGCGGCGAGGAACGACGCGCCGTTCATCCCGGCGAACATCAGCAGGAAGCCTGTCAGGAACAGCAGCACCCACGCGGCGAGCAGCACGACGAGCACCGTCGGGCCCTGCGCGACGAGGATGCGGTCCTTCGTCTCGTACCGGTCGAACCGCCCGGCGAGCAGGTCGAACGTGCCGCGGACCGCGCGCGTGACGCCCGCGGTGAGCCGGGAGGACAGGCCGCGCGGCACGACGAGCGTGCGCAGCACGCTCATCCAGGTGGCCAGCACGATCGCGAGGCCGGCGGCGAACAGCGCGGCGTTCATCAGCAGTACGACGTGCAGGGCGGGACGGTGCCGACGGCGGCGCGCTTGCGCGCCACCTCGGCGGCGGGCGAGCGGTTGCCGCCCGCGCGCCACGAGTCGAGGTACGGCCACGGGTACACCTCGCCGCGGCGCACCCACCAGACGCCGGGGCGGGTCGGCCAGGAGACGCCGAGGTGCAGGTGCGGGGCGATGCCGCGGGCCGAGCCGGTGTTGCCGACCGAGCCGAGCTGCTGCCCGCGCTTCACGATCGCACCTGGGTGGATGCCGGTCGCGATCGCGGACAGGTGCGAGCCGTAGTAGCGGACGCCGTCGACGCCGACGACGGAGACGGACAGGCCGCCGCGGTCGGCGCCCCGGTTGGTCGACGACGACCAGGTGTCGGTGTAGGTGACCTCGTCCACGCGGCCGTCGACCGGCGCGACGAACGCGCACCCCTTCGCCGCGAAGATGTCGGTCGCCGGGTAGTCGTGGTGCGCCCGCGCGTACGACACCGCGCACCCCGTGATCGGGAACGCGTACCGCGTGCCGGTCGCGGCCGGCGGCGCCGTCGTGGCGGCGGTCGTGGTGCGGACCGGCGTGGGCGTCGGGGTCGGCGTCGGCCGGCGGGTGCGCGGCGGGTTGGTCGTCGGCATCACGATCACCGGGAACGTCGGGTCCGCCTCGGTGGCGGGCGGCGTCGTCGCGGGCGCGGCGTCCGGGCGCGCGCCGCCGCCGCACGCGGCGAGCGCGAGCAGCAGCATGGCGGTGGCGATCCTCGGCACGGCGGCCAGCCTACGGCGCGGCCAGCGCGGCGTACTGCCGCTGCGCCAGCGTCACCGCCGCCGCGGGCGGGCGCGCCGACGCGTCGGTGAACACCAGCAGCACCGCCCGCGCGCCCCGGTGCAGCACGACCACCTGCGCGTACATGCCGTTGCGGTCGCGGACGGTGTCGGCGAGCCCGCTCGCCTCCGGCACCCCCGGCACCACGAACGGCTCCGGCTTGATCAGCAACGACGCCGCGTGGCCGATGCCGCGCGCGTAGCCGGTCGCGCCGGTGGCGTCGGCGAACTCCAGGAGGAACGCGTCGACCCGCTCCTTGCGCGGCGACGTCCACGCCTGCGCCCAGCCGCGCCGGAAGCCGAGCGTCGCCATGCCCTCGGCCGACTGGCCGCGGCCGAGCGCGGCGACGTCGACCGGGCTGCCGCGGCCGGCGGGCGCGTACGGCGCGCCGGGCGCGACGAGCAGCAGCGCGAGGTGCCGCTGCTCCGGCGTCGTCTGGAACGGCGTGCGCACCGACAGCACCTCGGGCTGCGTCGCGCGCAGGTACGCCGCCGTCGCGCCCGACGACAGCGTCGCCGCGATCAGCGCCGACAGCACCGGGACGGCGCGCTCACGCATCGGCGTCGCCCCCGGCCAGCGCGGCCGCGGCCGCCGCCGCCTCGGCGAGCACCGCCTTCACCGGCTGCTCGCGCTTCGCCGCGATCGTCGCCACGTCCTCGAACTCCGGCACCGTGTTGACGACCTCCCCGTCCAGCCGCGCCACCTTGACCCGCACCGGCGAGCCGTCGGCGAGCGTCACCGTCTCCACGCCGCGGTCCAGCGACCGCTTGGTCACCTCGCGCTCGCGCAGCCCGATGGTCGACGTCTCCCGGAACAGCACCCGCCGCAACGCCTCCACCCGCGCCGGCGGCGCCAGCACCGACACCGTCACGGCCGGTCGGCCCTTCTTCATCTGGATCGGCGTGAGCCACGCGTCCGACGCGCCGGTGTCCAGCAGCGTCGCGACCACGCCCGGCCACAGCCGCGGGTCCAGGTCGTCCACGTTCGCCTCGAGGACCACGCCCACGTCGCCGGCGTTGGAGCGCTCGACGGCGTCGCCCACGACCAGGCGGAGGACGTTGGGGACCTGCTCGAGGTCGCGGTCGCCTGCGCCCGCGCCGACCGTCGCCACGACCACCTCCGGCAGGTCGCCCCACCGCGTCACCGTGCCGGCCAGCAACGCCGCGCCCGTCGGCGTGCAGAGCTCGAACGGCACGCCGCCGCTGTAGACCGGCGCCCCGCGCAGCAGCTCCAGCACCGCCGGCGTCGGCACCGGGATCAGCCCGTGCTCGCCGCGCGTCATGCCCATGCCGGTCGCGACCGGGCTGGCCACCACCTCGTCCAGCCCCAGGTGGTGCAGGCCCGCCGCCGTGCCGACGATGTCGGCGAACGCGTCCAGCCCGCCGATCTCGTGGAAGTGCACCAGGTCCGGCGACGTCCGGTGGATGCGCGCCTCGGCGAGCGCGAGGCGTTCGAACACCGCCAGCGCCCGCGCCCGCACCGGCAGCGCGAGCGGCGCCGCGTCGAGGAGCTGGCGGACGTGCGGCCAGGTCCGGATCACCGTCGAGCGGGTCACGCGGACGTCGACCTTGGTCGCGCCGAGACCGTGCCGGGTGACCTCGGACGCGGTGATCTCGACGCGTTCGACGCCGAGCGCGTCGACCGCCTCCTGGATGACCGCGAGCGGCACGCCGGAGTCCACCAGCGCGCCGAGCATCATGTCGCCGGACGCGCCGGCCAGGCAGTGGAACCAGCCGATCCGCGTCACGCGCTCGCCTCGCGAGAGGCGGCGGCCCGCCGCGCGACCCGGGCCGCGAACACGCCGGCGCCGAAGCCGTTGTCGATGTTGCAGACCGCGACGCCGGGCGCGCAGGAGTTGAGCATCGCCAGCAGCGCGGCCAGCCCCTCGAACGACGCGCCGTAGCCGACGCTCGTCGGCACCGCGACGACCGGGACGCCGACCAGGCCGCCGACCGCCGACGGCAGCGCGCCCTCCATGCCCGCGACGACGACCAGGCAGTCGGCGGCGTCGAGCTGCTGCTGCGCGGCGAGCAGCCGGTGGATGCCCGCGACGCCGACGTCGCGCACCCGCTCCACCCCGGCCCCGAACACCCGCGCCACGAACGCCGCCTCCGCCGCGACACGCTCGTCGCTCGTGCCCGCCGTGACGACGGTGACGACGCCGCGCGGCCGCGGCAGCGCGCCGACCGCGGCGCAGCCGCCGTCGGCGTGCGCGTCCGGCCACTCGGCGGTCACGGCCGCGACCGTCTCCTCGCTCGCGCGGGTCACCAACGCCGGCCGGCCGCCCTGCGCCACCAGCTCGCGCAGGATCGCGACGACCTGCTCCGGCGTCTTCCCCGCGCCGTACACGACCTCCGGGTCGCCGGTGCGGACGCCCCGGTGTGCGTCGACGCGCGCGAAGCCCAGGTCCCGGAAGCCGGGGCCCGGCAGCGCGGCGATCCGGCCGACCGCCTCGTCGACGCCGGCGTCGCCGGACGCGACGGCGGCCAGCAGCGCGCGCAGCTCGGTCCGGTCCATCCCTTCGGTTATACGCTGCCGCGGTGCTGCTCGACCCCGAGACCACTCAGGTCGTCGCCCTCGCCGGCGCCGGCCTCGGCGCGCTCGGCGTCGGCCTCGGCGCCGTCGCGAGCCTGAAGCTCGTCCGGATGCGGCGCGCGTACGCCGTCCTCCAGGGCTCCGGCCGCCGCGACGACTTCGTCACCGCCGTCGGCCGGCACGTCGCCGAGGTCGGTGCGCTGCGGTCCGAGGTGACCGCGCTCGGCGAGCGCGTCACCGGCGTCCGGCACGACCTCGGCGACGCGCTGCGGCACGTCGCCGTCGTCCGCTACGACGCGTTCCCGGACATGGGCGGGCGGCTGTCGTTCTCCTGCGCGCTGCTGGACGACGCCGGCGACGGCCTCGTGCTGACCAGCATCAACGGCCGCAGCGAGACGCGCACCTACGCCAAGGGCATCAAGGGCGGCGCGAGCGAGCACCAGCTCTCGCCCGAGGAGGAGCAGGCCGTGTCGTTCGCGACCCGCGCGGCGGCGCGGGCGTAACGCGCCGTGCCCGGGGTGCCGCCCGCGCGGCTGGGGTACCTCGGGCCGCCCGGGACGTTCTCCGAGGCCGCGCTGCGGACGCTGCCGGTGGCCGGCCGGGCCGAGCTGGAGCCGTACCTGTCGGTGCCGGACGCGCTCGACGCCGTGCGCGCCGGGGACGTCGGCGCGGCCCTGGTGCCGTTCGAGAACTCCGTCGAGGGCTCCGTCTCCACCACGCTGGACGAGCTGGCGACCGGCGAGCCGCTGCACGTCACGGCGGAGGTGCTGCTGCCGGTGACGTTCGACCTGCTGGTCCGGCCGGGTGTCGCGCTCGCCGACGTGCGCCGCGTCGCCACCCACCCGCACGCCGAGGCGCAGTGCCGGCGGTGGCTGCGTTCGGCGCTGCCGTCGGCGGCGGTGTTCCCGGCCGCGTCGACCGCCGACGCCGCCGTGGCCGTCGTCGCGGGCGAGTACGACGCCGCGATTGCCTCCCCGCTCGCCGCCGCGCGGTACGGCCTCGTCGCGGCGGCGCGTTCCGTCGGCGACGACTCCTCCGCCGTCACCCGCTTCGTGCTCGTTGCGCGACCGGCCGCGCCCGCCCCGCCGACCGGCGCCGACCGCACGACCGTCGTGGCGTTCATCGCCGACGACCACCCGGGCGCGTTGCTGGAGCTGCTCACCGAGTTCGCCGTCCGCGGCGTCAACCTCACCCGCATCGAGTCCCGCCCCACCGGCGCCGGCCTCGGCCGGTACTGCTTCTCCATCGACTGCGAGGGGCACGTCGGCGAGGCGCGGGTCGGCGAGGCGCTGTCGGCGTTGCGGCGGATCTGCGCGGACGTGCGCTTCCTCGGCTCGTACCCGCGCGCCGACGGCACCGCCGCGTCCGTGCGCCGCGGCGTCGCCGACGCCGACTTCCGCGACGCGGGCGCCTGGCTGGGCGAAATCCGCGAGGGCCGCTGACCGGGTCGCCGGTAGCATCGCGCGGGTGATCGACCCCAGGCTGCTGCGCGAGGACCCCGAGCGGGTCCGCCGTTCCCAGGTCGTGCGCGGTGACGACCCCTCCGCCGTCGACGACGCGCTCGCCGCCGACGCCCGCCGCCGCGAGGCCGTCGCCCGCGCCGACACGCTCCGCGGCGAGCAGAAGTCGTTGGGCAAGGGGGTCTCCTCGGCGGCGCCCGACGAGCGCACCGCGCTGCTCGCGAAGCTCGCCGACCTCGCCGCCGCCGTGAAGACCGCCGAGGCCGAGGAGAACGATGCGCAGGCGGCGTTCGACGCGGCCATGCGGCGGATCGCCAACGTCGTCGAGGACGGCGTGCCGCCCGGCGGCGAGGACGACTTCGTCGTGCTGCGCGAGGTCGGCACCGTGCCGTCGTTCGATTTCCCGGTGCGCGACCACCTCGACCTCGGCGCGTCGCTCGGCGCCATCGACACCGAGCGCGGCGGCAAGGTGTCCGGCGCGCGCTTCTACTACCTCACCGGCGTCGGCGCCCTCCTCGAGCTCGCGCTCGTGAACTTCGCCGTCGCGCGCGCCGTCGCCGCCGGCTTCGTGCCGGTCATCGCGCCCGCGCTCGTCAAGCCCGAGGCGATGGAGGGCACCGGCTTCCTCGGCGCGCACGCCGAGGAGGTGTACCGGCTCGAACGCGACGACCTCTACCTCGTCGGCACCTCCGAGGTCGCCCTCGCCGCCATGCACATGGGCGAGATCCTCGACCTGTCCGCCGGGCCGTTGCGCTACGCCGGCTTCTCGTCCTGTTTCCGCCGCGAGGCCGGCTCCTACGGCAAGGACACCCGCGGCATCATCCGCGTCCACTGGTTCGACAAGGTCGAGATGTTCTCGTTCTGCCCGCCCGGCCAGTCGCACGACGAGCACCGGCGGCTGCTCGCCTGGGAGGAGGAGTTGCTCCAGGCGCTGGAGCTGCCGTACCGCGTCGTCGACATCGCCGGCGGCGACCTCGGCTCCAGCGCCGCGCGGAAGTTCGACTGCGAGGCGTGGCTGCCGTCGCAGCAGCGCTGGCTCGAGCTCACCTCCACCTCGAACTGCACCGACTTCCAGGCCCGCCGCCTCAACGTCCGCCACCGCGGTCCGGACGGGAAGCTCGCGCCCCTGCACACGTTGAACGGCACCCTCGTCGCGTCGACCCGCACCATCGTCGCGATCCTCGAGAACCACCAGCGCGAGGACGGGACCGTGCGGGTGCCGGAGGCGTTGCGGCCGTTCCTCGGCGGGCGCGAGGTCCTTGCCTAGCCCGGACGAGCCGGAGTTCGTGCCGCCGCTCGCCAAGCTGTTCGGGCGGCGGCGTTCGCGGGTCCGGAAGCCGCCGCTCGACGACGGCTCCACGCTCGACGTCCGCTGCCCGCGCTGCGCCGCCCGGCTGCGGCTGCGTTGCGGCCGCACCAACGCCTGCCCCCGCTGCTCCGAACGCGTCGCCGTCCCCGGCGCCGACGTCGCCCGCGCCGCCGTCTCGGTGGCGGGTGCCGACCTGACGGTGCGGCGTTCGCTCACCGCCGCCGACCCCGGCGAACGCACCCTCCCCGGGCCGGTGCTCGTCCTCGGCTACGAGCCGCCCTGGTACCTCGTCCGGGTGCGCGGCGAGGAGACCGGCTGGGTCCGCGACGACACCGTGCGGCTCCTGCGTCCACAGCCTCCGCGCTGAATCCACAGATCCCCCGCACCCCCTCCCCTGCCGTCTCCCGCGTTCCCTAACGTCGGTCGCATGACGAACACCGCGCTCGAAGCGCCCACCACGCCCGACGTCGACCCGGACCCGTTCGGGATCGGCATCGCCATCTTCGCCGCGATGGTCAGCGGCGCGTCGTTCCTCGAGACCAGACGCCAGACCGCCGTGCTCCAGCAGCAGCAACGCGCGGCGTTCCGGTCCGCGTGGTTCGACGCGAGACGTTCCGTGATCTTCTTCAAGCGCGCCGTCGACGAGTTCGAGACGTTCGTGCTGGAGGACGGTTACGCGCGCCGCTCGTTCCGGGTGGGGGCGGTGCGGCTCGTCGTGGACGCGCGGCGCGGCCAGCAGCTCCGCCGCCTCCGCGGCCAGGCCCTCACCACCGCCAACACCATCGGCAACGACCTCGACCGGCTGTCCGACTTCCTCGGGCCGCCCGACCAGGAGGCGGTGACCGCGATCCTGACCGGCCTGCACGACCTCGACCGCTTCCCGGAGCAGTACGCCGACCTGGTCACCCAGGGCCGCGCGGTGATCGCCCTCTACACGGCCCTGCTCGAAGGCATCGCCGACCGCGAAGCCTTCGACGCCGACACCCCCGCCTACACCACCTCCACCCCACCCACCCCGTAGAATGTCCCCCGCACCACCGAGCGAGCCGAACAGAGCCAGAACCGACCTGACCCGAACTGAGCTGACCCGACCTGAGCTGACCTGATACGAGCGCCGAGCAGATCCGAGCTCGATGCGAGCGTCGTGAGAGGCCCCCGCCGCGGCGGGGGCCTCTCCGCGTCTACAGGTACGGGCCGCTCGCCCCGGGCTGCGGCATCGCACCGTCCCCGTCCGCGACCGGCAGCGCCCGGCGCCGCATCTCCTCGAGCTGCGCCCGCGCCGCCATCTGCTGCGCGAACAACGCCGTCTGGATCCCGTGGAACAGCCCCTCCAGCCACCCCACGAGCTGCGCCTGCGCGATCCGCAGCTCCGCGTCGCTCGGCACCTCCTCGCCGGCGAACGGCAACGACAGCCGCTCCAGCTCGGCGCGCAGCTCCGGCGCCAGCCCCTCCTCCAGCTCGGCGATGGACCGCTGGTGGATCTCGCGCAGCCGCGCCCGGCTGGCCTCGTCCAGCGGCGCCGCGCGCACCTCCTCGAGGAGCTGCTTGACCATGGTGCCGATCCGCATCACCTTCGCGGGCTGCTCGACCAGGTCGCTCATCCGCGACCCGTCGTCGGGCTGCGGGTCGTCCGGTCCGACGACGACGACCTCGGGCTGGCTCGATTCGGTCACCGGTGCATTGTCGCCGATAAGGCATTGCCCCGTTGCCGCCCGGTCCGGCACGCTCGTTCCATGGATCTGCCCGACGGGTACACCGCCCGCCCGGCCGCCCCCGACGACGTCGCCGCCTGCTGCGCGCTAGTGATCGCGGTCGACGTCGAGGAGTACGGCGAGCCGGACTACGAGGAGGCGGACGTCCGCGACGACTGGGACCGCCGCGGCTTCGACCTCGCCCGCGACACCTGGCTGCTGGACGGCCCGGACGGGCGCCTCGTCGGCTACGCGACCGCCTGGGACAAGCGCCCGCACGAGCTGGTGATCGGCGAGGCGGCGGTGCACCCGGACGCGCCGGACCTGTACCCGTGGCTGGTCGGCGCGATCTCGCGGCGGACCGAGGAGCACGCAACGGAGTCCGGTCGCGCCGTCGCGCACGTCTACTGCTCCGAGCCGAATCGCCGCCGCGCCGACGCGCTCACCGCGGCCGGCTACGAGGTCGTGCGCGTGTTCCGCCGGATGGTCGCCGACCTGTCCGAGCCGCTGCCTGCCCCTGAGCCGGGGCCCGGCGTGACGATCCGGCCCGCGACGCCGGACGACCACCCGACGATCTGGAACGTGCAGCGCGAGGCGTTCGCGCAGCACTTCGACTACGTCGAGGAGGCGTACGAGCAGTGGCACCGGCGGTTCGTCGCCAGCGAGACGCACCGGCCGGAGTACTGGTGGGTCGCCGAGGCCGACGGCGCGCTCGTCGGGGTCCTCATCGGCCAGCGCCACGAGGAGAACGGCTGGGTGAAGACGCTCGGCGTCCTCCCCTCGGCCCGCGGCCGGGGCGTGGGGACGGCGCTGCTGCTGACGGCGTTCGCGGCGTTCCGCGCCGACGGCGCGCCGCAGGTGGGGCTCGGTGTCGACAGCGACAACGTCACCGGCGCGGTCGGTCTCTACGAGCGGATCGGGATGCGCGCCGACCGGCAGTTCGACCTCTACGAACGCGTCTTCACGCGCTGAGCACGATCTTGCCGACGTGCTCGCCGGCGGCCATGACACGGTGCGCCTCGGCGGAGTCGGCGAGCGGCAGCACCCGGTCGACGACCGGCCGCACCCCGCCGTCCTCGACGAGCGGCCACACGTAGGAGCGGACGTCGTTGACGATCGCGCCCTTCTCCTCGACCGGCCGCGAACGCAGCGACGTCGCCGCGACCGTCGCCCGCTTGGCGAGCAGCGCGCCGAGGTCGAGCTCGGCCTTGGTGCCGCCCTGGAGGCCGATGACGACGAGGCGCCCGGCGGGCCGCAACGCCGCGACGTTCCGCGCCAGGTACTTCGCGCCGAGGATGTCGAGGATGACGTCGGCGCTGACGAGCTCGGCGAAGTCCTCGGTCTCGTAGTCGATGGCCCGGTCGGCGCCGAGGTCGAGGCAGGCGCGGTGCTTCGCGGCGCGGGCGGTGACGACGACGTGCGCGTCGAGCCGCTTGCCGACCTGGATCGCGAACGTGCCGATCCCGCTGGCGCCGCCGTGCACGAGCAGCGTCTCGCCGGGGGCGAGGCGGCCGACGGTGACGACGTTGCTCCACACGGTGCAGGCGGCCTCCGGCAGCGCCGCCGCGGTCACCAGGTCGACGCCGTGCGGCACCGGCAGGCACTGCGCGGCCGGCACCACCACCCGCGTCGCGTACCCGCCGCCGGCGAGCAGCGCGCAGACCTCGTCGCCGGCGGACCAGCCGGTCACGCCGTCGCCGACGGCCGCGACGACGCCGGAGCACTCCAGGCCCATGACGTCGGACGCGCCGGGCGGCGGCGGGTAGAACCCCTGGCGCTGCAACAGGTCCGCGCGGTTGACGCCCGCCGCGGCCACGTCGACCAGCACCTCGCCCGGGCCCGGCACCGGGTCGGGCACCTCGGCGAGCCGCAGCACCTCGGGGCCGCCGAACCCGTCGAGAACGATCGCCCGCACGCCGTGCAGCCTAGAGCGCGGCCAGGCACTCCGCCGCGTCGCCGAACTCCGCCTCCTCGTGCGCGATGCCCAGCTCGGCCGCCCACACCAGCCCCTCGACCGCCTGCGCCAGCGCCCAGCCGCGCGCCCGCGCCGGGTCGATGCCGGTGACCTCGGTGACGATCGCCAGCCGCCGCGCGGCGTTCTCCGGCGTCACCCGGTCGCGCAGCACCGCCGCGAGGTCGTACGCCGGGTCGCCCGCCTTCGGCTTCGGGTCGATCGCGAGCCACGGGCGGCGCTGCGCGCGGAGCACGTTGCCCGGGTGCAGGTCGCCGTGCAGCAGCATCGGCTCCCCCTCGTACCTCCCCGGCAACGCCGCCAGCGCGGCGTCGCGCAGCCGCGGCGGCGCTGCGGCGATGCGCGCGGCCCAGTCGGCCGCGACCGCGTCGGTGCTGCGCAGGCCGGGCGGCGCGGGCCGCCACCAGGTCCGCAGGATCTCCGCGACGCCGCGCGCCGCGACCTCGTCCGGCTCGTCCAGCAACGGCGTGCCCGGCTCGCAGCGTTCCAGCAGCAACGCCTCGCCGTCGGACTCGTAGAGCAGCACCGCGCCGTCGCCGGCGACGTGCCGCAGCCCCACCGCCTCGTCCGGCGCGCCGTCCTCCGGCACCCGCACCTTGAGCACGGCGGGCGTGCCGTCGGCGCGCGTCACCCGCACCGCGAGCGCGGTCATCCCGCTCGGCTGGTACGGCTCGCCCACCTCCAGCGACCAGCGTTCCGCCAGGGCCGCGACGGTCGACGGCAGCGCGGCGAGCCACGCGGCACCGGCGTCGCCGGCCCAGCCGGTGACCGTGCGGACGAGGTCGTCAGGAACGCGCAGCGGCACGGATCACGTCGGCGACCGCGTCGGGGTGCTCGTGCGGCAGCAGGTGCCCGGCGCCCGCGACGCGGCGGATGCGGGCGTTGGGGATGGCGGCGGCGAGGTGGTCGCCCACCTCCGGCTTCACGACCCGGTCCTTGGTGCCGACGAGCACGGTGGTCGGCGCGGTGACGTCGCCGAGGTGCTCCTCGACGCCCGGCGACTCGCGCAGCAGCGCCCGCTGCTCGGCGAGGAACGACCGCCACGTCGGCCGGCGCCGCCAGGAGCGGACCTCGTCGGCCACCGCCGCCGAGTGGGCGGGCGAGAGCCGCCCGCGGCGCAGCCGCAGCCACGGCCCGACGAACCGCGGCGCCAGGTAGCGGAACAGCCCGAGCGCGAACAGCGGCCCCACCACCGGCAGGCCGAGCACCGCGTCGCCCGTGGTGAGCGCCTCGGTGGTGCCGGCCGCGGCGACCAGCACGAGGGCCGCGACGCGGTCGGGGTGGCGTTGCGCGAACGACAGCGCGGCGCCGCCGCCCCACGAGTGCCCGACGACGGTGGCGCGGTCGATGCCCTGCTCGTCCAGCAGGCGGGCCAGCTCGTCGGCGTTGTCGGCGAAGCCGCCCGGCTGCTCGCGCGAGGCGTCGCCGTAGCCGGACCGGTCGACGGCGATGACGCGGTGGGTGCGGGCGAGGCGCTTGGTGACGCGGCGCCAGTCGCGGTGGCTGCCCGGCTGGCCGTGGAGCAGCACGACGGCCGGCCCGTCGCCTGCCACGTGTGCTCGCATCGCGTACCTCCTTCGCGGAGGTGTTCATGCCCGCTGGGCGGTTGGCCCACTCCCGGAGAGGGCACCCTGAACCTGGATCAGCGGGACACGACCGGGAGGTATTCCGTGGACGAGCAGGCGCGCTGCATCGTGGTGTGTACCGACGAGACCGGGCGGTTCGACGGGTCGGTCGCCGCGGCGTTCGACCGCGCGTCCGCCGAGAAGGCCAAGGTCATCCTCTACGACGTCACCGCACCCGGGTCGGCGTTCTCCGAGCCGCGCCCGAACGAGTGGGCGGGTGAGGGCGCCAAGGAGGAGTTCGACCGGCCGCTGGACCCGGTCGCCCTCGAACGCCTCGGCCGCCACGAGCTGGCGATGCAGGTCCAGCGCGCCCGGGAGCAGGGCATCGACGCATTCGGCTGGCTGCCGGAGAAGGCCGGCGCCGACACGCTCGCGACGTACGCCGCGCAGCAGCAGGCCGACCTGGTGCTCATCCCGCGCGACCTGGACGACCAGGACCTCGCCCTCGACGGTGCCACCGGCATTCAGGTCGAACGCGTCTGACGCACCCGGGCGCATCGCGCCCTTGACCTTGACGCCACTGTGACGTCATAGTGGCGTCATGCAGACAGCACCGTTCCTGGATGCGTTGCGCCGCGAGGTCGCGGCGGCGGCCGCGTCGGGCGACCCCGCGACCGTCGCCGTGGTCGAGCGGCTCGCGTCGTCGCTCGAGGCGGTCGCGCACCTGTGGCTGCTCGACGCCGCCACCCAGGCCGCCGCGCAGCTCTCCGACCAGCTCCCGGACGGCCACGTCGAGGTCCGCCTCGCCGGCCGCGACCCCGAGCTGGTCTACGTCGCCGCCCCCGAGCCGACCGCGGCTCCCGCGACCGGCGACGACGCGAGCAACGCCGCGCGGATCACGTTGCGGCTGCCCGAGGGGCTGAAGGCGCAGGTCGAGCAGTGGGCCGCCGCCGAGGGCGTCTCCGTCAACACCTGGCTGGTGCGCGCGATCACGCGCGGCGCCGGCCGGGGTCCGCGACACACGCCGGGCCGGCGCCTGACCGGCTACGGCCGGAGCTGAGGAGTGACCATGCGAACGTTCGAGACGACCGGCCCGGTGCGGGCGACGGTCGAGAACGCGTGCGGCGAGGTCGTCGTCGACACCACCGACGCGCCCACCACCGAGGTCGAGGTGACCCCGCTGCGCGACGACGAGCGCAGCCGCGAGGCCGCCGCGAACACCCTCGTCGAGCTGCGCCCCCGCGGCGAGCGGTCCGACCTCGTGGTCGAGGTGCCCCACCGCGGCGGCGGGTCGTTCTTCGGCCGGGAGCCGCAGGTGCGGGTCGCGGTGCGCCTGCCGCACGGCAGCGACCTGCGCGTCACGACCGCGTCGGCCGACGTGCGCGCCAACGGCCGCTTCGGCGAGGTGCGCGGCAAGACCGCGTCCGGCGACGTGTCCGTGGGGCAGGCCGAGCGGGTGCGGGTCGAGAGCGCGAGCGGCGACCTGCGCGTGGACGAGGTCGACGGCGACGCCGACCTCAAGTCCGTCTCCGGCGACGTCTCCGCAGGCCGGATCGGCGGCACCCTCTCCGGCACCGTCGTCTCCGGGTCGTTGCGCGTCGACTCGGTCGAGCGCGGCGGCTCCGCGAACGCCGTCTCCGGCGACGTCGACCTGGGCTCGGTCCGCGAGGGCGAGGTCGCGCTGCGGACGGTGTCCGGCGACGTGACCATCGGCGTGCGCGAGGGGTCGCGCGTGCACGTCGACGTGACGACCGTCAGCGGCGACCTCCGCTCCGACCTCGACCTGAGCGACGAGCCCGGCAGCGCCGGCGACGGCCCGTTGGTGGAGATCCGCGGCCGCACCGTCAGCGGCGACCTGCGAGTGCGGCGGGGGCGTGGCACGACAGCGCCATCTATGGCATAGACAGGCCTACTGCGAGTAGAAACACAGGTTGCCAGACAGTTCTCGCCAGGCATCATGTGCTCCATGACGGAGCAGCGACCGGACGGGGACGCACCTCCTCCCGACGTGCCGGGCACCAAGCAGGTCCGCGCGCGGCGTGTTCGCGATCCTCCCTGACGAGTGGCTCGAGCTGGCGCCGGACGGTCCCGAGGAGGATGAGCCACCGGCACCAAAGACGTCGGACGCCACCGCACCGTAATGCGACGTGTTCGCGCCACCACCTGGCGCTTTTCGGTCGGGAGCAGGTGGTGAGGCCGTTCGAAAGGGCTCGGTCCGGCAGCATGGCCGCGTGCCGACGATCGAGCTCGACGACCGGACGGCGGAACTCGTTCGGTTCGCGGCACGGATGTTCGACGTGAGCGAGTCCGAGGTCGTCGCTCGCGCGCTTCGCGAGTTCACCCGGCTGCACGAGCAGCACGCGAAGCCGCCGCGCGACCCGTGGGCGCCGGTCCCCGTGTACGCCCAGTACGAAGGCCACCGGGTCGAGGCGACGTACCTGCCGGCCACCCGCCGGCTCGTCGTCACCAGCGAGCCGGCGGCGGGACAGCGGTTCAAGAGCCCGAGCGGAGCCGCACGCGCCGTCGTCGCCGCCTTGAATCCGGCACGCACGGCCGCGACCACGAACGGCTGGCGGTTCTGGCACCTGACCGAGACCGGAGAACGGCTCGAATCGCTACGGTGAGCCACCGCCCAGTATCGAGGGCCGCGATCAGCGCCGACAGAAGGTCCATGCGGGCACAGTGCGCGTGCCGTGGCAATCCGCGCCAGGCCCGAGGCGGCGCGCCAGTGCCACCGGCGTGTTCCGGGCGCTCGGGAGCGCGCTTAACTCATCTCTTGCAGGATGGAGAGCAGGTCGTCGGCGTGCTCCTCCTCGACGGCGAGGATGTCCACCATCAGGTTCCGGGTGACCGGGTCCTTGTCGCCGAGCCACTGCGCGATCTCGGTGTAGGACGCGATCGCGATGCGCTCGGCGACCAGGTCCTCCTTGACCATGTCGAGCAGGCTGCTGCCCTCGACGTACTCCGCGTGGCTGCGCTCGGCGAGCACGTGCGGGTTGAAGTCGGGCAGCCCCTGGAGCTGGGTGATCCGCGCGGCGATCCGGTTGGCGTGGTCGAGCTCCTGGGTGGCGTGCTCGAGGAACTCGGCGGCGACGCTCGCGGCGGACAGGCCGGAGGACGCGTAGAAGTGCCGCGTGTACCGCAGCCAGCAGACGATCTCCGTCGCCAGCGCCTCGTTGAGCACGTCGATGACCCGCAGCCGGTCGGCGCCGTACGCCTCGGTGATCGGGCCCTGGTCGATCTGCTGACGCGCGCGCTCGCGCAGCGTCTTCACGTCGGTGAGGAAGTCCACGCCGAGCACCTTCCCACGGCTTCACACGGTCACGCCCGGTGAGCCGACGTACGCTGGGAACGACCCGTCGCGAGGGAGGGGCAGGACGTTGCGTGCCACCCTGGCGGACGACGCTGCCCTGGGCGGGGCGTTCGACCGGGTGACCCGGCTCGCGGCGCGGCTGCTCGGCACGCCGATCGCGGTGGTGAGCGTGGTCGAGGACGACGGCGTACGGTTCGCCGCCCGGCATGGCACCGACCTGCACCGGGTCCCGGCGCACCCGGGGCTCTGCGTGAGCGCGATCGCGCAGCGCGAGCCGTGGGTGGTGACCGACGCGGCGAACGACCCACGCACGGCGACGCACCCGCTGGTGACGGGCGAGCCGGGGCTGCGGTTCTACGCGGCGGCGCCGCTGACCGACGCGCACGGCGACAACCTCGGCCTGCTCTGCGTCATCGACACCGCGCCGCGCGAGGTGACCGCGCACGACACGGCGGTGCTCACCGAGCTGGCGGCGGTGCTGGTGGAGCAGCTCGAGGTCCGCGCGGCGGCCCGCGCGCGGGTGCGGGAGGCGGAGACGCTGGCGACGGCGTTGCAGGCGAGCCTGCTGCCGCCACGGCCGCCGAGCCTGCCGGGGATGGAGCTGGCGACGCGGTACGAGGCGGCCGGCGGGCTGGCCGTCGGCGGCGACTTCTACGACGTGTTCCGGCTCGCCGCCAACGACTGGGCGATCGTCGTCGGCGACGTCTGCGGCCACGGGCCGCGGGCCGCGGCTTTGACCGGGCTGGCCCGGTGGACGGTGCGCGCGGCGGCGGTCCACCACTTCCCGCCGTCGGCGGCGCTGGCCGAGCTCAACGGCGCGCTGCTCGACGCGGCGCTGGACCACGAGGACGACACGTCGTTCGCTACGGCGGTGCTGGCGCGGCTGGAGCTGGACGTGTGCGGCGCCTGGCTGACGCTCTGCTGCGCGGGGCACCCGCGGCCGATCGTGGTGCGCAAGGCCGGCTGGGTCGACGTGCGCGGGCAGAGCGGCACGCCCGTCGGGATGTTCGCGACGCCGGACCTGGACGACGACCGGGTCGGGCTCGGACCTGGCGACGCGCTGGCGTTCTTCACCGACGGCATCACGGAGGCACGCGGCGCGGACGGCGAGATGTTCGCCGACGAGTGCCTGCCGACGGTGCTGCTGGAGCACGCCGGGCGCAGCGCCGACGAGATCGCCGACGCGGTGCTGGCGGCGTTGCGGGAGTTCGCGCCGGGGCGGCCGCACGACGACCGCGCGCTGGTGGTCGTGCGAGTGCCGGACGACGCGAAGGAGGAGTCGGTACGCCGCGTCTCCGCCGCCACCGGCATCCCGGAGGCGGCGCTGACGGCGCCGCGGTACCCGGTCGGCGAGGCGCCGGCGCGCCGCGGCCCGGCGCCGCCGCGGGAGGCGCGGATCCGCCTGGACGGGCGGCCGGAGAGTGTGCCGGCGACGCGGGCGTTCCTGCGCCGGCTGCTGGCGAGCTGGCGGATGGACGAGCTCCTGGACGACGGCGACGTCGTGCTCATGGCGAGCGAGCTGGCCACCAACGCGCTCGCGCACGGCGTCTCCCCCGTCACCGCGATCGTGCGCTACGACGGCCGCGCGGTGCGGGTCGAGGTCGGCGACGGGTCGCGCGAGCTGCCCGCGCAGCGGGCGCCGCACGTCGACGACGAGCACGGGCGCGGCATGCAGCTCGTCGCCGCGCTCGCGGCGGACTGGGGCGCGGTGCCGACGCGCGACGGCAAGCGGGTGTGGTTCGAGGTGGCGGCGCCGCCCCCGGAGTGATGATCGTTTCGGCGGTGACCGGCGGGGGCAGCACTCCGCCCATGCGGAGGATCCTGCGGGAGAACGGCCTGTCGCTGACGCTGTTCGTGCTGTTCTTCGTGACGTTCCTCGCCGGCCAGACGATCGCGGGGCACCGCGAGTACAACGCCGACCAGCGCGACCACAAGGAGCCGACGGTCTCCTACGCCGAGTACCTCACGACGTCGCACTTCGGCGAGGCGACGTTCGAGAACTGGGAGAGCGAGTTCCTCCAGATGGGCGCGTACATCGCGCTCACGGCGTTGCTGGTGCAGAAGGGGTCGGCCGAGTCGCGCGACCCGGACGGCGGCGAGGAGCCGAGCGACGAGGACCCGCGCGAGCACGTCCGCCCGGACTCGCCGTGGCCGGTCCGGCACGGCGGCGCGGCGCTGAAGGTGTACGAGCACTCGCTGACGATCGCGATGTTCGCGCTGTTCGCGGCGTCGTTCCTGCTGCACGCGGCGACCGGCTCGCGCGAGTACAGCAGCGACCAGGTCGCGCACGGCGGCTCACCCGTCGGCATGTGGACGTACCTCACGACGAGCCGGTTCTGGTTCGAGTCGTTCCAGAACTGGCAGAGCGAGTTCCTCGCGGTCGCCGCGATCGTCGTGCTCTCGATCTTCCTGCGGCAACGGCACTCGCCCGAGTCGAAGCCCGTCGCCGCGCCCCACGCATCCACCGGTACCGGCTAGAGGAGGCAACGATGACGGAGCAGACGTTCGGCGGCGGCGACGAGCTGACCGACCAGCAGGGCCTGCCGGGCGAGCCCGGCACGCCCGAGGGCGAGGCCGGCCCGTCCGAGCTCGACCCGGACACGGCCGCCGACTACGGCGACGGCGGCGGCCCCACCACCTGACGTTCCGCGGCTCTAGCCGGAGAGCGCCGCGTTAGGGCGCGTCAACGTCCGTCCGACAGCGCACGGATGAGCGCGTCGCCGTAGAACGCGAGGTCGGCGACGGTGAACTCCTTCCGCTGGACGTCGCTGAAGTGCCGCAGCGTCGCCGCCGGGTTGCGCAGCAGCCGTTCCCGCGCGCACTGCGCCGCGTCGGCGCGCAGCGGCCGCGGGGCGTGCGCCGCCTCCGCGTGAAACGCTTCAACGTCCGCGGCGAACAGGCGCAGCACGTCGTACACGTCCGTGGCGCGCTTGGCGGCACTGCGGTCGAAGGCGTGAACAGACGACTCGAGCTTGAGCAGCACGAGTCCGGCCGTCGTCGCCACGAGCGGTCGCGCCGTGGCGCGCCGTTCGTTCGCCGCGTCGCTCACCAGGACGTCGACCGCGGTGGCCCCGTCGAACGCCCAGGAACGCGCCGCCGGCAACCTGCCCTTGCCCTCCCCCGGTGCCGGCACCGGGTCGATCGGGACATCGTGGAGCCGGACGAGGCCGCCGCTCTTCACACCGCCCGCCCGGACAAGCAGCTCGACGAGATCGTCCGGGTGCGTCGACATCGCGTCGACGTCGTGCGTCGCCCGGTGCGCGAGCGACAGCCGGACGCTGACCGCGAGACCGCCGATCAGCGCCCACCGCACCGACGCGGCGGGGACCGCCCCGAGCTCCTCGAACGCACGCGTGAAGATCGAGCCTGCGGGCGCACGCAGATGGACGACGTCACCAGACACGGAGGTACCCCGCTGGCGGGTCCCACGACGCCAGCGCCTCGCGTCCGCGCGAGTCGGTCGCGAGGTCGAGCGCGACGGCGAGGGGGTGCGCACGAAGCCTTCCGTCGTCGCCCGGCACGGCGTGGCGCAACACCCCCCGAGCGGGTGGCATGGCGACGGTGCACGCGTGCCGGCCGGGCACGATCTCGCCGAGCACGCGGCGGGCGTGTCGCAGCACGTCTTCCGAGGGGACGTAGAAGTCGGGTGGTGCGTCCGCGCGCGTGACCAGCGGCACGCCCCAGGCCACGGCCGCCGCCGTGTCGGTCAGGACCCACTGCTCCGAGGCGAGCACCGGGTCGCCGGGCTGCGGCAGCGCGTCGACGTGGTGGCGTTCCGGACGCCAGTGTGCCGCCAGCTCGGGGAACAGTTCGGTCGCGGCTACCGCGCCGTCCGCGGTGACGAAGCCGTTCTCCCGGAATGCGGCCAGCACCGTCGACACCTGCGATGGGGAGCGTCCGGTCGCGCGCGCGAGGCCGCGCACCGTCGCCTTCTCCTCGGGGTGCACGAGCAGCTCGAACGCCACGTCCGTACCGACCGCGCTGAACAGCCGACGCCGCCGCTGACGGGTCGTGGCGGTCGCCAGGTCCGTCTCGATGTCCAGCCCTGGGGCGACCACGCGGAGGTGCCCGCGCCGGTCGAGCCACCCCCAGCCCCTGCGCCGCAGCTCGTGACGGAACCACTCCGGGACGGCGTCGGCCACGACGACGAGGCCGTGACCCGGGGGCGGTGTGACAAGCGCGCCGGCGTCGAGCCGAGCGGGCGCGACCACCTGGACCGTCACCGGCCCCTGCGGCGTCGGCACGACGACGGCGGCGGCGCGGACGTCGAGGTCGTCCGGTTCGGCGACGATCCGCGCCGCGAGCAGCGCGTTCGCCAGGTCGACCGCGACCCGGTGGCGTTCGCGCGTGGCGTTCTCGTCCAGCGCGGCGAGCCGCGCCGCCGTGCGTTCGGCGTCGCGCCCGTCCGGCGCGATCCGTCGGTGGATCGCCAGCGCCCGCTCCAGCAACGGCCGCGCCCCCGCCGCGTCGCCCAACGCCGCCAGCACCGTCGCCAGGTTGCCCAGCGTCGTCGCCACCGCCGGGTGCGCCGGCCCCAGCGCCGCCTCCTTGATTTCCAGCGCCCGCTCCAGCAACGGCCGCGCCCCCGCCGCGTCCCCCAACGCCTTCAACACCAGCGCCAGGTTGCCCAGTGCCGTCGCCACCTTCGGGTGCGCCGGCCCCAGCGCCGCCTCCTCGATCGCCAGTGCGCGCTCCAGCAACGGCCGCGCCCCCGCCGCGTCCCCCAACGCCTTCAACACCAGTGCCAGGTTGCCTAGGTCCGTCGCGACCTTCGGGTGCGCCGGCCCCAGCACCGCCTCATCGATCGTGAGCGCCCGCTCCAGCAACAGCCGCGCCCCCACGGCCTCCCCCAGCGCGTGGAGCACCGTCGCCAGGTTCCCCACGATCGTCGCTACCTTCGGGTGCGCCGGCCCAAGCGCCGCCTCCTCGATGGCCAGCGCCCGCTCCAGCAACGGCCGCGCCCCCGGCGCGTCCCCCACCGCCTTCAACACCAGTGCAAGGTTGCCCAGGGTCGTCGCCACCTCCGGGTGCGCCGGCCCCAGCGCCGCCTCATCGATCGTGAGCGCCCGCTCCAGCAACGGCCGCGCCCCCACCGCATCCCCCAACGCGTACAGCACCGTTGCCAGGTTGCTCAGGGTCGTCGCCACCCGTGGGTGGCCAGGCCCCAGCGCTGCCTCGTTGATCGCCAGCGCCCGCTCCAGCAACGGCCGCGCCCCCACCGCATCCCCCAACGCGCGCAGCACCATCGCCAGATTGCTCAGGTCCGTCGCGACCTTCGGGTGCGCCGGCCCCAGCGCCGCCTCGTCGATCGCTAACGCCCGCTCCAGCAACGGCCGCGCCCCCACCGCATCCCCTAGCGCGCGCAGCACCATCGCCAGATTGCTCAGGTCCGTCGCCACCTCCGGGTGCGCCGGCCCCCTCGCCGCCTCGTCGATCGCCAGCGCCCGCTCCAGCAACGGCCGCGCGCCCGCCGTGTCCGCCAACGCGTACAGCACCATTGCCAGATTGCTCAGGTCGGTCGCCACCTCGGGGTGTGCTGGCCCCAGCGCCGCCTCCCGGATCGCCAGCGCCCGCTCCAGCAATGGGCGCGCCCCCGCCGCGTCGCCGAGCGCCTCCAGGACCATCGCGAGATTGCCGAGCGTCGCTGCTGTGCCCGGGTCCGCGGGTCCGGCCGTGCTCTCGGCGATCGTCAAGGCGCGTTCGGATGTTGCTCGCGCGCCCGCGAAGTCGGCAACCTCCAACTGGTAGTTGCCAGCCCGGGCTAGGACGCTCACGGCGGCAGCGGACTCCGAGCCCGGGACCGCGGTCAGCACGTGCGGCAACAGCCGGGCGAACGTCGGCCATGCCGCGACGTCGTCGTGCCGCTCGGGGAGCGCCTCATCAAGCGCCCGCACCACCCTCGCGCGTGCCGCCGCCATCCGTTCCGGCCCGATCCGATCCCGACGCTCGTGCTGGACGAGGCGGTGCAGCGAAACCGCATCGCCGGCGACATCCACGAGCGAGTAGGCGCGCAGCGTCCGGATCGCCTTGTCCGTCCGTGCCGCGTCGCCGACGAGGCGCACGAGCAGGGGCCGGGGGATGTCCTCCGGCGCGAGCAGCGCGCACGCGTCGAGGAGCGCCGCCGCGTCGGCGTCCTCGTCCACTCGGACGAAAGACGCCTTAAACAACCCGGCCACGTCGATCCGGGTCAGGTACTCGTCGACCGGGCAGCCGGTGGCCCGGATGTACGCGGCCGCCACCTCCAGCGCCTTCGGCAGTCGCCCGACCGCCTCGGCCAGCCGGCGCGCGTCCGGCTCGCTCAGCGTCTCCGCCCGGCGCCGGATCAACTGGATCGCCTCGTCCTCCGGTGGTACCGCGAGCGGGAGCATGTCGGCGTCCGGCCAGTGTTGGTTCCGCGATGTGACGAGCACGTGCCCGGTTCGTCGGCGCGGCAGGTAGGGCTCGACCGCCTCCGGCGTCTCCGCGTTGTCGAACACGAGCAACCAGCGAGAGTGCCCCTCCAGCCACCGCCGCACCGCGGCGAGCGACTCGGACTGGTCGAACGCACCGGATACGAGGCCGAGCGGGCCGGCCAGCGCCGCGATATCTGCGGCGAGCACGGTCGGGTCCTCCGCGCGCACCCACCACACGACGTCGTAGTCGCCGCTGCGCCGGTACGCGTGCTCCACGGCGAGGGTTGTCTTGCCGATACCACCGAGCCCGGCGATGGTCTGCACGACGGCAGTCGTCTCGCGCGACGCGAGCGCCTCTGCCAGCGCTCGCAGCTCCCCCGAACGGCCGGTGAAGCGCACGCTGCGTGGCACCGGCACGTGCCAGATCGGCGGCATCGCCGCCGGGAATCGCGGCCCGTCGGCGAACCGTTCGGCCGGCGCCGCCACACGGTCCGGCGGGCGGACCGTGGCAGCGCGGTCGAGGAGTTCGGCGCGCGCGGTCGCCTCGTCCGCACCGAGGCCGGTGGTGGCGACGTCGGCACCGCCCAGGCCGAGCGTCCCCTCCGCCCGCACGGCCTCCTCGCGCAGCGCGACGTCGTAGCCGCTCTCGCGCAGCACCCGCGCCGTCCATGTAGCCCACGACCGGTCGACGGGCGCGAACGCGACCACGAGCGGTTCCGGCCGGTCCGGTGCGACGTACTCTGGCGGTGGCCGCCAGCGCCGGCCTCCGTCGGCCCGCCCCGGCTCCAGCGTCGCGAGCAACTCGATCGCGAACGCCGCCGCGTGCCGCGCGGCGATCGGCTGCCAGAGCTCGTCCTTGGCGGCGACCTTGCCGTCGACGAGGTCGGAGATCCCGCGGACGACGATGGCCGGCGTCTCGTACTCGTACGCGGCCCGGAGGAACCCAGACCCCTCCATCTCCACCGCGAGCGCGTCGCTGTAGTCGCGCCGGATCAGCGCGAACGTCGCCGAGTCGGTCGACGCCACGACCTTGTTGCCCGCCGCGATCGGGCCGACCATCGCCGCAGGGAGGCGAAGCGGTCGCGACGGCTTGATCCGCTCCAACCACCGCTGGTCGCGCGCGACGCCGAGCGCGCGCTGCACCAACCGGTAGGCCGGCTTGTCGGCGGCGCCCCGCCGCGCGAACGTCTCCGCGTCCTTGCCGGCCTCGTAGTCGTAGACAGCGTCAGCGGCGACGACATCGCCGAGGCCAACGTCCTTGACACCACCGGCCACCCCGACGAAGAGCAGGACGTCAGGGGAGAACACCTCGATCGCCCGGCCGACGTGTACCGCCGCGGACACCGGCCCGGCGCGGGTCTCCACCACGGCGACCGTCCACTCCCCGGCCGCGCCGTCGAGGCGCCCCACCGTGTACTCCGTCGCCCGCTCTGTCACCATGCGGGGGTCGGTCAGGTGCTCGCAGACCGCCGCGCGCTCCAACGGGAGCGCGGTGAGCACGACCGCGAGTGGCGGGTTAGCGTCCGGCACGGCGAGCCCCCGAGGTGTTCGGTGTTCGGAGTACACCGAACACCGAACAGGCTACCAGACTTACATCAGCGGCCGCCGAACGCCGCCTCGGCCGGGGTGCCGGACAGGTCCGGCCCCTCCGGGAACGTCGTGTCGTAGTCGGCGGCGAGCACGTGGTCGCTGGTGAACGCGAGGCAGCGGTCGTAGCGCGACCAGAACGTGTCGGAGCCGAGCCCGAGCGTCTCCCCCGCGCCGCGCAGCAGCGAGCAGGTGACGCGCTCGCCGAACGTGTGCGACGGGTTGAAGAAGTAGTTGTCGTTGTCGATCGGGCTGGGGCAGCCGGCCGGGCCGCAGGACGAGTCGTTCGGCACGCCGTCGCCGTCGAACAGGCTCTTGCGGGCGGGCTCCGGGTACGCCTCGAGCGGCGCGATGAGGTAGCCGAGGAAGTCGCCGGCGGTGCTGACCGACAGGTAGCCGCGGATGCCGTTGGCGCCGGCGACGGCGTCGCGGACGGCGAGCGCGATCTGCGGGTACCCCTCGCCGGGGTTGCCGGAGATGAGCACGTCGCCGATCCGGCCGGAGAACGTCACCGACGCGAGGGCGTTGCCGACCATCCACGGCGGCGCGACCGACCGGTAGATGGGGGCGCCGACGACGGTGCCGGCGTAGGCGAGGCCGAAGATCGGGGCGTTGGTGGCGGCGTCGTCGACGACGTAGGAGTGCATCGACACGACCGGCTTGCCGTCGGCGGAGATGGGCGCGGCGAGGGAGAGCGCCTGGGCGACCTTGTTCGCGACGCGGGCGGCGTAGGCGTCGAGGCGGCACTGGTCCTTGGCGGCGCCGGTGAGGCCGGCGGTCGGGCAGTCGTGGTCGGCGGGCTGCGAGCGGCCGAGCGTGCCGACCTGGTGGAAGCCCATGCCGCCGTACCGCGCGGCGAGCAGGTCGGACAGCGGGCCGGTGTAGTCGCCGGTGACGAGCGTGTTCGAAGAGCCGAGCACGGTCGCGTGGGCGGAGAGGTTGACGTAGGTGACGATCACCGCGCCGGTGTCCGCGTCGCGGGCCTGGATGACGCGGACCTCGTCGTCGGTGGCGGTGTTGTTCGGGTCGGTGCGGAACTGGTTGGTCGTGAGCGGGTCGGTCGACGCCGGGTCGACGCCCTCGACGCCGGCCTTCACCGCGCCGAACACGACCTCGGCCGGGCGGAGCCGCTGCCACGCGGTGACGATCGCGTCGACGGTCCGGTCGTGGACCAGCTTCAGGTACGCCGTGGGCACGCCGCCCCACACGCCCGCGGTGTCGGGGCCGCCGTGGGTGTGGTTGGAGTCGACGAGGATCTGCCCGGCGGTCATCTCCGGGCCGGCGTGGCTGCCGGCCGCCGCGCGCAGCGCCGCGATCCTGGCGGCGGCGTGCCGGCGGATGTCCGCGATCCCGAACGGCCCCTGCTTGTACGCGGCGAAGTACCCCTGCACGTCGATCTGCGCCAGTGTGACCGCGGTGGCGCCGTCGCTGACGACGAGCGCGCGGGTCGCGACGCCGTCGCCGAGGATGCCGGTCGCCGCGCGCCCGGGGATCACCTGCGCCTCGGGGCGGCCGGCGAGCCGGCCGGACGAGATGCCGTAGCCGCCGAGGTAGAAGTCGCCGCGGGCGATCATGTCCGCCGGCGGGTTGATCGACCCGGTCGCGGCGCCGACGAGGTAGCGGCGCTTCGCCGGCTTCGGTGCCTGGCACCGTGCCTGCGTCGAGTGCTGCTCGCAGCGGCCGTTCGAGGCGAACGCCGCGGGCACGACGGCCCCGGCGCCCGCGACGAGCGCGAGCGCGACGGCGAACCGGCGGATGGTCACTTCGAGCCTCCTCGGGGGGCGGTCACGGTGCCGGCGGTGGCGCCGTTGGTCTCGCCGTTGTCGTCCAGCACGTCGCCGGGCGCGACGGTCGCCGTCTCGCCGGGGCGCAGCGCGACGGCCGCGTACCAGCGCCCGCCGGACAACGACGCGGGGACCCGGCGGGTGACGCGGTCGCCGCGGGTGACGGTGACGTATGCGCTCGCGATTCCGGCCGTCGACGCCCACGGCCGGAACGTGCACTCCTTGCACAGCACCTTGTCGCCGCTGTCGCGCACGTAGCGGAACGGCGAGGCGTAGGTGCGCGGGTAGGCGACCGGGTCGACGGCGAACGACACGCGGCCGTCCGGCTCGAGCCGCAGGTCGCGGGCGACGACGCCCTGCCACGGCGAGACGGCGAACGCGGACTCCAGGTGGTACGGCACGTTCGCCAGGCCCTGGCGGATCAGGCCGTCGACGACGAACCGGTAGGTGCCGGTCGGCGTCGCGCCGAGCCGGCGCGGGAACGCGTCGTACGCCTCGAACGCCGCCGTCCAGACCCACTCCTTGCTGCCCGTGCGGGCGTCGGCGATGCCCTGGACGCCCTTCGGCAGCGCGACCTGCACGGGGATCTCGCCGGTCTGGTCGGCGTACGGCGTCCAGGTGCCGCCGACCAGCCGGTCGACGCGGACGCGCGGCACGTCGACGGCGTTGTTCCCGCCGCGCCAGGTCAGCGTCGCGGCGGCGAAGCGGGTGACGTCCCGCGCCGGCGTGAGGACGGCGGCCGGGCCGACGTCGCTCGCGAGCGTCGCGTCGTAGTCGTCGAACGCCGCCTTGGCGGCCTGGCCGAGCGCCAGCGCGAGGGCGTTCTGGCGCTGCTCGTCGGCGACCGCGATGGCGTTGGTCGGCTCGTCGGCGAGGCGCGGCGCGCCCTTCAGCGCGCCGGCCATGCGGACCAGCCGGGTGACCATGTAGTCGGCGGTGTGCGGGCCGTAGGAGGTGAGCGCCTTCCGGTACGACTCGCGGCTCTGGTACTCGCGGTAGGAGACGGTGTAGCCGTTGTAGTCGCCGGCGTGGCCGATGCCGACCGGCAGCGTGTAGCCGAGCGACGGCGGCAGCTCCTCCTTGGTGAAGTTGCCGAGGATCGCCGACGGGTCGGCCGGCTCGCTCAGCGCCTTCGCGACGTTCGCCGGGTCGTCCCAGCCGCGGGCGTCGTTGTGGACCTGCGCCGCGAAGTGCCGGTACGCCGCGTCCGAGACGGTGACGGTCTTCGCGCCGTGCGACGGCGGGTCGGGGCAGGTCCAGGTGGTGTCGGCGTTGCGGGTGCAGAGGGCGGCCCAGTCGTAGCCGTCGTAGACGTTGCCCTGGACCTTGTCGGTGCGGCTCTCGAGGTTCTTGATCAGGTCGACCTGCGCCTCGCAGGCGCAGGACGCGAGCAGCACCTCGCCGAGGCGGAACGCCTGGAGGTGGATGCGGACGTTCTCCTCGACGGCGCCGGCGGACGGCGAGTCGTAGGAGTCCGGCACCGGGATGCCCTCCTCCTGGAGCAGCTCCGCGATCGGCGCGAGGCTGCCGGCCGGCGACGAGCGGTCGCAGTCGGGCAGGCCCGGCGCGATCACGGTGCCGGCGTCGCCGTCGAGCGTCGGGTCGGTGCGGCAGTTCGAGACGCTCGGGTACGGGTGCGACACCGGGCCCGGCGTCCAGCGGTCGTAGACGGCGACCGGCACGTCGGCCGAGTACGGCACCTGGCCACCGCCGGCGGCGAGGGTGCGCAGGCCGGTCTCGACGGCGTCCGCGACGTAACGGGCACCGCGTTCCATCTGCGCGAAGCCGACGTGCGCCCACGCGCGGACGACGCCGTCGGCGAGCGTCTCCTGGCCGGCGCGGCCGTAGTACGGGCCCTCGGCCGAGCCGACGTCGCCCTGGCTGAACACCAGCGGCGCGCCCGTCTCGCGGTCGACGTAGCGTTCGAGCACGCCGACGTAGTCGGCGGAGATGAGGTTGTACGAGTCGAGCGACTCGGGGTGCTCGCCCCAGTTCATCCAGGTGGCGATCGGCGTGCCGTCGTCCTGCCGGGTGAACGACATGACGACCAGGCCGTTGTCGCCCTCCTTGTCGGGGTAGCCGGCGGGCGTGCCGTCGTCGGCGCGCGCGGGCCCGACGATGTTCCCCTTGTAGACGTCGAACGGCACCGTCGTCGCGCCCATCCGGGCCGGCGCCAGCCGCGACTCGGCGGTCGTGATCGCGCGCGCCATCGCCCGCGCCTGGAACTCCAGCTCGCGCAGGTCCGTCGCGTCCTGGAACACCCAGACGCCCGCCGCCGCCGTCGAGTAGTACGGCGAGGAGTGGTCGTGCGTGACGCCGTAGAGGATGTGGTCGTAGGCGACCTTGCTCCCGGCCTCCTGGAGGAGCTGCCCGACGCGGCGCAGCAGCAGGTCCTGGGCCAGGTAGTTGTCGGTCTTGAGCAGCGCGACCCGGGTGCCGTCCGCGCCCTGCACGACGATCGCGCGGGTGGTGAGCCGCGACTGGACGCCGTACGACGGGACCTTCTTGGTGCCGTGCAGGCTCGGGTCGGTCTCGCCGCCCTGGAGGGCGTTGAGGACCGGCGAGCCGGTGCCGCCGTACTGGCCGGCGCCGGCGCCGACGTGCCAGGTGTCGTCGACGACGGCCGCGCCGGCGAGCAGCGTCGGCGGCGCCGCCGCGACGCGCTGGGTGAGCGCGGTGAGCGGGACGAGCGCGAGGGCGGAGAACGCGAGGAGCAGGCGACGCACGGCGGGGGACTCCAGGGGCGGCCAGCGGGTGGCGCGCGGCCTGTAGGGAGGGCGGCGCGAGGGGTCTCCGGTACTGCTTCGCGTGGCGACGCCGGATCCCTGCCTGGGGCGCGTCGCGACCCGCCGCCGCCCGGCAGCGCGACGAGGCCCCCGCCGGGCGCGGGCGGGGGCCTCGTCGAATTTCGGTGGAGCTAGTACGTCGGCGTCACCAGGCCCGGGTCGCCGCAGCCGCCGTAGTAGTCCGGCGACTGGGGCAGCGAGCCGCCGTCGATCGTGCAGCTGAACTGCGAGACCAGCACGCTGCTCGGCGACCACACGAAGTCGTGGGCGGTGCCGCCCACGATCGCCGTCTGCGCCTCCGGCGGGGCGACCCCGTCGCAGTCGAGCGTCGTCCGCGCCCGCGCCGTTGCGGACAGGCCGGTGATGTCGGCGTGCAGCACGTCGCACTGCCAGCTCAAGATCGTGCCGGGGACCGGGTCGCAGGTGACGGTGTAGGCACCGGAAGCCGGCCAGTTGTCGTGGCAGGTCCACAGCGTGTTGTCGGCCAGCGCGCCGCGGAGCGTGTAGGTGGGGCGGGTCTCGCCCAGCAGCGTCTGGTGGCTGATGAAGATGTACCCGACGACCGCGGACCGCGCGCCGGCCGGGGGGGCGCCGCCGCCGGTGCCGGCGCCGCCGACTGCGCGGTTGACGGCGTTCTGCACGTCCTTGACCGGGTCGGCGTGGGCGGGCAGGGCGACCGAGGCGACCGCGACCAGTGCCGCGAGCGCCAGAGAGATTCTGCGAAGCACGAGCGTCCTCCAGGAACGTCGCGCCGGCCGGGCCGGCGGGTGGGCGGGCGCCCTCCACCCGTCAGCACGTCCGCGCCCGGCGTTCCTTACGACGACGGCGGCCCCGGCGGTCCCGGCGGCACCGGCGGCAGCCGGAGCTCGGCGACGGTGCCGCCGTCGGGGGCGTTGCGCAACGCCACCCGGCCGCCGTGGGCGGCCGCCGCCTGCTGCACGATCGCCAGGCCGAGCCCGGAGCCGGGCAGCGCCCGCGCCTCCTCCGCCCGGTAGAACCGGGAGAACACGTGCGGCAGCGCGTCGGCCGGCACGCCCGGCCCGTGGTCGCGGACGGTGAGCCGGCCGTCGGCGGCCAGGCGGACCTCGACCCGGGCGTCCGCGCCGGAGAACTTGGCGGCGTTGTCGAGGAGGTTCGTCACGGCGCGGTCGAGGCGCCGGGCGACGCCGCGCACGACCACCGGCTCGGTCTCGACGTCGATCGCCGCCGTCGGCCAGTTGCGCCGGGCCCGCTCGGCGGCGTGCTGCACGACCTCGTCCAGCGCCACGTCCTCCAGCGCCTCCGCCGGCTCCTCGCCGCGCGCCAGCTCCACCACGTCCGACACCAGCGCGGTCAACTCGTCGACCTGCCCGACGATCGCCGCCAGCACCTCCTCGCGGACGTCCGCCGGCAGCTCGTCGAGGCGTTGCAGCACCTCGACGTTGGTGCGCAGGCTGGCGAGCGGCGTGCGCAGCTCGTGCGAGGCGTCGGCGACGAGCTGCCGCTGCGCGCCCGCCGACTGCTGCAACGCCGCGAGCATGGTGTTGAAGCTCGTCGCCAGCCGGCCCAGCTCGTCGTGCCGCGACGCGTCGATGCGCAACGTCAGGTCGCGCGTCGCGGCGACGCGTTCGACGGTGCTGGTGAGGTCGCTCACCGGCGCGAGCGCGGCCTGGGCCGACGCCCAGGCCAGCGCGGCGGCGAGGCCGACGCCGACCGCCGCGAGCAGCGCGAACGCCGTCGCGATGCCGCGGAGCTGGCGTTGCACCGTCGTCTGCGGCAACGCCACCTGCACGGCGTAGCCGCGCAGCAGCGGGCGGGTGAGCATCCGGGCGCGGGTGCCGTTGATGCGGACGTCGCGGAGCACCTCGGCGCGGGTGCCGGAGGCGACGGCGAGGTCGGCGCGGCTCACCGGCAGCGGCACGTCCTGCGCGCCGCCGGTGCGGCCGGCGGCGTCGACCACCTGCGCGTAGCCGCCGATCTCACCGACACGGGTGCGCAGCGTCACACCGAACGGGTCGAACCGCGCCGCCGCCGCCTGCCGCTGGAGGTCGGCCGTCTGCCGGCGGAGCTGCCGGTCCAGCGGCGCGGCCAGCTCCCGGCGCACCGCGAAGAACGCCACCATGACGACGCCGCTCACCGCGACCGTCACGGCGAGCAGCACGACCGCGACGAGGCGGGTCCGCAGCGAACGGTCCGGCGCCCACCACGGCGACGCGGTGCTCACTGCGGCTCGCGTGCCGTGTAGCCGACGCCGCGGACGGTGTGGATCAGCCGCGGCTCGCCCGCCGCCTCGGTCTTGCGGCGCAGGTAGCCGACGAACACCTCGAGGGAGTTCGACGCCGGCTCCAGCTCGTACCCCCACACCCGGTCGATGATGACGTCGCGCGGCAGCACCCGGCCGGCGTTGCGCACCAGCAGCTCGAGCAGCGCGAACTCGGTGCGGGTCAGCTCGATCCACCGGTCGCCGCGGCGGACCTCGCGCGTGTCCGGGTCGAGGGTGAGATCGGCGAGCGCGACGACGCCGCCCCCCTCCTCCTCCGGAGGGCGGCTGCGCCGCAGCAGCGCCCGCAGCCGTGCCCGCAGCTCGTCCAGCGCGAACGGCTTCACCAGGTAGTCGTCGGCCCCCGCGTCCAGGCCGGCGACGCGGTCGCCGACCTCGTCGCGCGCGGTGAGCACGAGGATCGGCGTCCGGTCGCCCTTGGCGCGCAGCCGCCGGCAGACCTCCAGCCCGCCGACCACCGGCATCATCAGGTCCAGCACCAGCACGTCCGGCGCGGACGTGGCCACCGCCTCCAGCGCCTTGAGGCCGTTGGAGACGGCGGTCACGTCGTAGCCGTCCAGCCGGAGTGCCCGCGTCAGCGCCTCCCGCAACGCGGGGTCGTCGTCGACGACGAGCACCCTGGCCGGGTCGCTCATCCCGCGGCGGCGTCCGTGAGTCGCACGGTCGTAGTGTGCCGCGCGCCGTCCCGCTCGTACGTCACGGTTACCGTCTCCCCCGGCGCGTGCTTGCGGACCGCCGCGATCAGGGCGTCCGCGCCCGTCACCCGCTGGTCGCCGATCTGCACGATGACGTCGCCGGCGCGCAGCCCCGCCCGCTCCGCCGGGCCGCCCGGCGTCACCGCCTGGAGCACCGCCCGGGTCTCGCCGTCCGCCGTCGTCGCCTGACCGACCGAGACGCCCATCTGCGCCCGGCTCGCGCGGCCCGTCTCGATGAGCTGGGTGGCGATGACCTTCGCCTGGTCGATCGGGATCGCGAAGCCGACGCCGATGTTGCCGTTGCTGCCGCCGTTGGTGGCGATCGCGCTGTTGATGCCGATGACCTGGCCGGCGAGGTTGACCAGCGCGCCGCCGGAGTTGCCGGGGTTGATCGCGGCGTCGGTCTGGATCGCGTCGATCACCGTCGCCACCGACGGGCGCCCGAACGACCCCTGGTCGGTGGTGTTGACCGGCCGGTTCAGCGCGGACACGATGCCGGCCGTGACCGTGCCGGAGAGGCCGAGCGGGGAGCCGACCGCGAGCACCTGGTCGCCGACGCGCACCGCCGCGGACGAGCCGAGCGTCGCCGCGGGCAGGCCGGTCTTGTCGGCCTTGACGACCGCGAGGTCGCTCGCCGCGTCCGCGCCGACCAGCCGCGCGGTCGCGGTGCTGCCGTCGTTGAACGTCACCCGGATCGACGTGGCGTCGCCGACCACATGGTTGTTGGTGAGGATGTAGCCGTCGCTCTTGATGACGACCCCGCTGCCGGTGCCGCCGCCGAGCTGCGTGGAGACGTTGATCGACACGACCGAGGGCAGCACCTTCGCCGCGACCGCGACGTAGGACCGCGGCTCGGCCGCCTGCACCGGCGTTACGGCGTCGGTCGAGCCGGAGCCGCCGAGCGTCACCGTCGTCGTCCGCGCCGGCGCCAGCTCGCGCCCCACGACCACGCCGCCGACGCCGCCCGCCATCGCGCACACCGTGGCGAGCGCGGCGATCGCGAGGTAGCGCGGGCGGGGGCGCTCGGCCGGCGCCGGCGGCGCGTAGTGGTACGGCGCCGCCGGCGGCGCGGCGGGCGTGTCGAGGACGGCGGTCGGCGCGTCAGGCGACTCGTCGAACGTGAACGGCGGGTGGCTCTCCATGCCGGAGAGATTGCCGCGCGCTCCTGAACGAATCCTGAACGGCCGCCGCCCGCGTCCATGGGTGCTCAGGCGGGCACCGGGCAGAGCAGCGGCGCGGGCCGGCTCGCCGCCGCGAAGACGGTCGCACCCGTGCTCACATCGTTGCGCGGGATCACGATCCGGAAGGGCGGGCGGCGTTCGACCGGCAGGGGCGCGGACGGTCCCGCGAACGGCGCGAGGTGGAGCCCGTCCCACGACGCGTACGGCTGCGGGCTGGGCGTGTGCGCGACGCGTTCCGGGGCGAGGGAGTTCCCGAGCACGGCATCGGTACGGATGCCGAGCGACTGCCCGAGCAGGTGCGCGAAGACGCGTGACCAGAGCAGCGACACCTGCTCGCGTTCCGTGTGGTGCGGGTACAGCGACTGCGACTGCGGCACCGTGAAGTCGGTGCGGTGGGTGGCGCTCAGCGTGTACGCCGGGAACACGCCGGCGTGGGCGATCCTCGCCCACCGGCACCCCACCGGGACCACGAACCCCCAGCAGACCTGTTGGCGCGCGGTCGCCTCGGCACGGAAGCAGGTCGCGCCGTCCAGGGTGGCGCTGTGGATCGTCGACGCGTACCGCGGGCAGGCCCACAGCGGCGACAGCGAGACCACGATCGTGCGCCCAGGCGCGTCGGCGTAGCCGAAGGGCGTGTCGTCGTAGCTCGGCAGGTTGTGCACGCCCTTCATCGTCTGCAGGAAGTTCGTCAGGCTCGGCAGCGAGCAGCGGGCGCGCTGCACGACCGTCGAGTGGCCCGAGTACAGCCACCGGAACGCCCGCGCCTTCGCCGCCAGCACCGGCGTGTTCGCCCGCTGCCGCGCCGTGCCGAACGAACCGCGCAGCCGCGGCACCGACGGCACCGCGCAGTTCGGGCGGTGCGCGACCGCCTCGTCGAGCTGGAGGTGCAGCCGGATGCCCGCGCGCTCGAACATCGCCTGCACCCGCGCCAGCCCCGGCAGCGACGGCGCGTGGTGCATCGGGTCGTGCGGCAGCCCGCGCAACCCGATGCCCGGGCAGGCCTTCGGGTCGACCGCGCAGTCCTGGTAGTCGATCTCCACGTACACGTCCCGGTGCAACGGGTCCGGCGCACCGCCGCGCGGGTCGTTCAGGTAGGCCCCGCGCAACGCCGCCGGGATCCGCCCGTCGGTCGACGCGGCGCCGGTGCGCAGCCCGCGACGCGGGCCGAACACCGCGGCGGTGCTCACCCGGTACGACGACGGACCGCCGTCCGGCCAGAAGCCGGAGCCCGGTACGGAGTCCGGCACCTCCCACGGGTCGAGCAAGCCGTCGCCGTCGGTGTCGACGCGCAACGGGTCGGTCCCGAGCCGCGCCTCCGTGGCGTCGGAGAGGTGGTCCCCGTCGGAGTCGGGCTCCGCGCAGCCGACCGGGCTGGACACGGTGGCCGTGAACCGGACGGCGGTGTTCGACCCGAACTCCTGGTACATCGTCAACGTCACGTACCGGGACGAGCCGTAGTTCGTCCAACTCCCGGAGAACGCCAGGTCGTGGTACGGGCCGCCGTAGTAGTCGCCGAGGTAGACGTTCGTGACGACCGGATCGATGTAGAGGATCGTCTGCCAGCCGCCCGTCCAGTCCCGGTCGTCGATGTCGGCGCTGCCGGCGATGGTGACGTCGGCCCCGGTCGGGACGTAGATCGTGAACAGTCTAGGCGAGCCCCACACCAGCGTCGCGCTCGCCTCCTGCCCGGAGCAGAGCGGCCTCGCGGCCGGGGCTGTCGCGGCGCCGGCCGGGGTGACCGTGAGCGCCACCGCCGCGAGCGCGGTGACCAGTGGGACGAGCCGGTGCCATCGCCGCGTTCGCATGACGCGGTCCCCCTTCGGTGTGTTGCGGTTCCCGACCCGTCAGGGCGAGAGCGTGCGCAGGTACGGCCAGTACGCCGGCGCGGTCGTCGCGTAGTCGTAGATGCTGCCGCCGATCGCGTCCGACTCCTTCGTGCCCCGCACGAAGTCCGCGACCTGCGCCGTCGTCACCAGGTCGCCGACGCCGCCGACCACGTGCACCGGCAGGCCGGTCCAGCGGCTGGACAGCGCGGCGTTCTCCTTGGTGTAGAGGTACGCGCAGTGGTGCGGGTTGCTCGGGCAGTCGCGCCGGTACGACCAGTACGCCATCGGCATGACGACGTCCGAGTACTGGCCGATGCCCGCCCACGGGAAGCCGGCCCAGCCGTTCGGGTTCAACGCCATGCCCGTCGGCGGCGGCGTGATCGCCGCGATCGGGTACCCCGGGCCGAGCTGGTCGCGGACCCGCCGCAGCTGCGTCACCACGTCCGCGTTGAACGCCGCCGTGCTCGCGCTCGCGCCCATGTACTCGATGTCCACGCCGATCGCGTCGAACCGGTGACCGGCCGGCGTGCGGTACCGCGCCGCCGCCACCGTCCGCGCCACGTCCCGGTCCAGGTACTCGCTGTAGCCCGGCAGGTACCAGCCCACCACGCGCAGGCCGTTCGCCTTCGCCGCGTCCAGCCACCGCGCCGTCGCCGGCATCACCGCTGACGGAGAGTTGTAGCGGGCCGTCTCGATGTAGAGGGTGCGCACGCCGTTCGCGCGCATCGTCGCCACCGCCTGCGCCACCGGCAACGACGTGTCGTACAGGTCGATCCACGCCCCCAGGTCGCGGAACGCCGCGATGCTCGGCCGCGCCTGCGTCCGCGCCACCACCCGCGTGCTCTGCGCCACCAGCACCGTCGCGTTCGCCTGGAACGCCGTCACCGCCAGCGCCGCGCCGCCCGCGCCCGGCGTCATGCTGCGTTCCGCCCACGCGTCGCCGCTGCGTTCGGCCAGCGCGGCGTTGCCCGCCGCCGTCGTCCACGTCACGAACACCCGCGGCCCCGACCCCACCACCCGCGGCGCGTGCCCGCCCGCCAGCGTGAGCGTGCGGCGTTGCCACGTCCCGGTGATGTCGTCGGCGTAGACGACGCGGCCCGCCTGCGTCCACGCCAGCAGCCGCTTCGTGCCGTACCCCGCGATCGACGGCTCGCCGCTGGCGCCGTCGTCGGTCATCCGCACCAGCGTCCACACGCCGTCCGTCGTACGGCCGCGGTACACGTTCGTCGTGCCGGCGACCGGGTCGTGCCGCTGCCACGCCAGCACGACGTTGCCGTCAGTCAGCCGCACCACCGACGGCTTGTCGTCGACGAACGTCCCCGGTGTGATCTGCTCCCGCCCCACCGTCGCGCGCATCGTGTGCGCCTGGAACAACGCCGCCCCGCCCGCCACGTCCTCCGACCACACCGCCCACCACCGGCCGTACGCGGCGGTCACGTCGCCGGAGCGCGGCTGCGTCGCCGAGAGGCGTTGCGAGGTGGCGTAGGTGCCGGTGTGCGAACGGACGCCCAGGCGCAGGCCGTCGCTCGCGCGGTAGAGGACGTACGTGCTGCCGCCGTCGTCCGCCACCGACAGCACCTCGCCGTAGTACGGCGAGAGCTGGCTGGCCCAGCGGCCGTCCCGGAGACGTTCGACGTAGGTGGGCCGGGTCGCGGTGCAGGTGCCGCCCTCGGGTCGCAGGAAGCCGCGGACCAGGCCGTCGCCGCCCGCCACCGCGTCGCCGCTCGTACGGGCCGCCGTGCAGCCGAGGCTCAGGGCGACGATCGGCGCCGAGGAGGTCCAGTACGCGGTCGCCGGGTGCGGCAGGGCGGCCGACGCCGCGAGCAGGGCCAGCGCCACGAGTCGCTTCATGCCTCGATGGAACTGCGGCGGTGGTGCCGCCGGGGCGGAATGGGCGATAGAGGGTGAAGCGTCACCCGGCGGTGAGGGTGCGTCGTCGGCGGGGGCGCTGCTGCGATGATGGCCGGCGGAGGGCTCGCCTAGTGGCCGATGGCGGCGGTCTTGAAAACCGCTACAGGTTCACCCCTGTCGAGGGTTCGAATCCCTCGCCCTCCGCTCTGACCTGCGGCTTTGCTGTTTCGCTCGTCGGTCGGCCTCGGAAGGGGCCTCCGCGGTCACATCGCGGTCACCGACCCCTCGCGGGTGTGCGGCACCACGTTGGCGATGCGTAGCGCAGCCTCCCTCGCGACCGCCGGCAGGACGGCCGTGTAGAGGTTCGCGGTGATCGCCATCGTGGTCCGCAGGCAACGCTATGGTCGTCGCACGCGCTCCGCTGGCTCTCGGTAGTCACTCGACCCAGACCTACGAGCGCACTACGGGCGGACGGCACGCCAATGAAGCGCATAACTGTGCGCTTTGACATCGAGGCCATTGTCGTCAATCCCGATACAGAGCGGGCCACCAAAGCCGCCGAAGTGGGTAAGTTGGGCCAGCATGGTTTCTAGATCTAGATTCCAAGCCTGGGCGACGCAGGCGAGGACGAATGCCTCTGGCTCTTTCTGGTGGCCATACCACCAGTATTCACCTGACTTTTCGTACGCTGGGTCCGCGCCAAAGGTAGGCGCCCAAGTGGCGTCGAAACCCACGGCATCCGTTAGAACCTGCGGGTCACCGTACCTGCCCATGGAAGAAATACCCAGCACGTTTGAGCTTAAGCGCATGGGTACATGTCCTTCCCTGCTCCAGAAGGCGAAGGGCTCACATTTAAGGTCAGCATGCACGACGAAACTATTAATTGCAATGATCTCGTTTCGGGCAGCGGCCCACTCTCGTACTTCCTCAGGCGTCATATAGGTGTCACCATTATAACAGACATGGATGCCGTCCATGCGCGCCTTAAGCGATATCAAGAAGTTCACTCCGATATCGCCCTCCGCGTTGTGCATATTAAGTTCGGGCCGCCATATCTCGGCCTGCTCGTTTGCCCATGCCTCAATCGCCGAAGCAGGTGCAGAGACCCGTCCTTGGCCGCGGTCCGCAGTCGTCGGCTTACCCAACAGGATTCCGGTGATCCCTCCGACATTCTCAACTCGCAGGCCGCCAGCAACGATGACACCATCCAACTGCAGGACCGAGCCGTCCGGGCACCTCACCGCTGGCGGGCTCGGAGCCATCGCCACCCGCCCGACCAGGTCGTCGCCCTCCCGTATCTCACGCACCGCGGCGGCGACATCAGCAACTGGCACGTGGGCGTTAGGGAAGTAGATCTGCTTTTCGTCCAACCGTAACCGTTCTAGGAGGCTTTCTGCAGGGATTGTCGACCAGTCATTACCAGATACGGCAATTTCCATTGGTTCATCACCCTCTGCCGCCCGGAGATCGCAAGCTAGGGCCGGCGCTAACCAGGCGCACAACTTTCGCAGCGAGGCGTGGATACGGTACCCCGCCACGTCAGAAGGCCACCTTCATCGCGGGGGGCCGTTTTCAGCCTCACCGAAATGACGGTCCCACCGGAATGCCGTTGCTCGCTTGCCGTTGCAGGACGCAGGATTGGCCGTGACTTCAATCCTTGTTCGAACTCGAGCACACGCGTTGCCGACGAGGCTTCGTCGTAACGACGCGTCGTTACGCGTACCTGGTCCCCGAGCATGAACACTGAAAAAAAGCCGATTCCGTACTGGCCAATCGACCTGAAGTTTCCCGCCGCTAGTCCGGGCGTCTCTCGCCGCATCAACTGGGATCCCCAGTAGCTTCGGCCAAAGTCGAGCAGTGGCCCCACCATTACGGCCTCCGACATGCCGATGCCAGAATCGGCGACATCCAACCACCACACGTCTTCTTCCTGGCGAAGGGCCACGTCGACTGGCTGAGGTGGGACTCCTAATGCAGCATGCAGGGCAAGCGTGGCGTCCGTGGCATTCTGTATCAGTTCACGAAGTGCGACATGTGGCTGGTCGCCGTAAAGTTCCTTCCCTCCAAGCATTCGCACTAGAAGACCTACATTGCTCACGACTACGCGGGAATCTACGGGTGTCCATCCTACCGTCGGGACAAGTGAACTGAGTCGCGTTGGTCCGTCAGCGCCCTTGACGTTGCGTGCCGCGAAGCGGTCACGAGAGCGTTCCGCGAGCAGGTTGTCCACGCCGTGCAACTCACGATCGATCATCTGTAGGGTCTCGAAGCACAACCACCATGCAGGCGCTTCATCCAGCCTGAACGGTGTCGAAGCCGTATAGACGAGTCGATCGTCTTCCCTGCGGGGCCTTTGGAGATGGCCCTGGAAGGCCCAATGCTCATCGGAGCCGCCGCCGGGACGCCTAATAACTCGAAGGAATGCTGGGGCACGTCTCGCATCGATGTGAGCGGCGTCTGATGTACGTAAGAGGCACGCCAGCTTCAACGGATCCACCGTCCACGCGTCGGGGACGGTGACAGGTGCACCGAGGATTGGGCCAGAGAACTTGTCGGCCATCGCGTCGACGGACCACCAATGGCTGGCGGCGAGCTGGCCGATTAGATGGCCGTAGGTGTTGCGCAGGTCTGTGTCATCAATTAACTGGTACCGCTCGCCAGACCCCTGCGCAGTCCAACTAATAAGAGCGAGATCAGCTGCGTGCAGCGCGTGCTTCTCGCGAAGGGCAACCTCCTTGGCCGTCCGTAACGCGTCAGGCGGAGGATCCTGAAGGTCCTCGGGTGTAGGACTGGTGCCATAGATGTCGCGAAACGTGGCCGCCAGGATATCGTTCCAATCTGGCTGAGCAATTAGGTCCGCAATACCGCCGGGCCATGCGGCAAGGCCCATCCCAAGGTCATGAATAAGGAAAGCCCCGCCTAGCACGAAAGCTTCGGTTGGCGTCAGAGAGATTGACGGACCTGCGATTAGGTCCGCCATGTCCCACAGAGCGTCGAGGTGCGTTACGTCATGCACGGTATAGTCTCGGAGGTCGCTCGGGATCTCGGCAGCCAGAAGAGCGGCCGATTCGCGAAAACGGTGATACGCTACCCTTAACCAATCACGCTCGGTAGCGTGAGGTCCAGTTGCGCCGAGCGAATCAAGCCAAAGGTGTGTTTCTTCGAATCCGAAGGGCACGGCATCTCCCGTCCGTCCAAGACTGCGCTGTGTAACTCGCATCGAGCATAGCCCCATCGGGGGTGCGGCCGGACTGGATAGGCGCGCTGTGGCCAAATGCAGCAATTGATCAGCGGTCGATCGAAAACTCCGCGTGCCCAGTAGCCAGCGGCGCGCGCGGTAACCTTCGCTTCACTCGTACAGCACCGGTACGTCGTAGTCGACATCCCGGTAGGGCCATGGACACCAGCCCGCCGCCATCACGTCAGCCGCGGACGGGGACGCGCCACGTCACGACGGTGCCGCCGGTCTCGCCGGGCTCGACGGTGCAGGAGCCGCCGAGCACCTCGGCGCGTTCGGTGAGGTTCGACAGGCCGAGGCCGCCGGGGCGCGTCGCGGAGACGCCGACGCCGTCGTCGGTGACCCGCAGCACGACGTCGTCCCCCTCGACCGCCACCTCCACGACGACGCGGGACGCCTTGGCGTGGCGGGCTGCGTTGGTCAGCGCCTCGCGCAGCGCGGCGAGCAGGTGGTCGCCGACCGCCTCCGGCACGACGGAGTCGACCAGGCCGTCGAACGCCACGCGCGGCGCGAAGCCGAGCGCGTTCTCGGAACGCTGCGCGAGCCGCAGCACGTCCGCGCGCAGCCCCTGCTCGCCGCGGTCGGCGGTCTGCAACGCGAAGATGGTCGAACGGATGTCGCGCATGGTGGTGTCGAGGTCGTCGATGGCGCCACGGATGCGTTCGGTGACCTCGGGCTTCACGGCGTACCGCAACGTCGCGGTCAGCGTCATGCCGGTCGCGTAGAGGCGCTGGATCACGGTGTCGTGCAGGTCGCGCGCGATGCGTTCGCGGTCCTCGAGGATCGCGACGTCGCGGACGCGCGCGTGCAGGCGGGCGTTGTCGATGGCGACGCCGGCGACTGCGGCGAGGCCGACGACCAGCTCCTCGTCGGCGGCGGTGAACGCCGGCGCGCCCTGCTTCTCGGTGAGGTACAGGTTGCCGAAGACGCGCTCGCGCACGAGCACGGGGACGCCGAGGAACGAGTGCATCGGCGGGTGGTTCGGCGGGAAGCCGTAGGAGTCGGCGTGGGCGCCGATGTCGTCGAGGCGCACCGGCTTCGGGTCCCAGATGAGCAGGCCGAGCAGGCCGTGCCCCTCGGGCGGCGGGCCGATCTTCGCGATGTCGTCGGCGGAGATGCCGACGGTGATGAAGCGTTCCAGCCGCTGGTCCTCGCCGAGCACGCCGAGCGCGCCGTACCGCGCGCCCGCGAGCACGCACGCGGACGCCACGATGCGTTCCAGCGCCTCCGGCAGGCTGAGGCCCGACGCGACGGGGAGAATGGCGTCGAGCAGTCGCCGCAGCTCGTCGTTGCCGCCCACGGGAGGGACTCTATGGATCCGATCCGGGTCGTGCTCGTCGACGACCACGAGGTGGTGCGGCGCGGCGTGCGCGAGCTGCTCTCGGTCGAGGACGACATCGAGGTCGTCGGCGAGGCCGGGACGGTGTCGGAGGCGGAGGCGCGCATCCCGGCGCTGCGTCCGGACATCGCGGTGCTCGACGTGCGGCTCCCCGACGGCAACGGTGTCGCGCTCTGCCGCGAGCTGCGGTCGCGGATGCCGGAGCTCAACGTCCTCATGCTCACGTCGTTCTCCGACGACGACGCGCTGTTCGACGCGATCCTCGCGGGCGCGGCCGGCTACGTGCTGAAGCAGATCCGCGGCGACGACCTGGTCGACGCGGTGCGCACGGTCGGCCGCGGCGGGTCGTTGCTCGACCCGGGCGTGACGGCGCAGGTGCTCGAACGCCTCCGCAACCCCCCGGTGGAGGACCCGCGGCTGGCCGAGCTGACCGGGCAGGAACGCCGCATCCTCGAGCTGATCGCGGAGGGGCTGACCAACCGGCAGATCGGCGAGCGGATGTTCCTCGCCGAGAAGACGGTGAAGAACTACGTGTCCAGCCTGCTCGCCAAGCTCGGGCTGGAACGCCGCACCCAGGCCGCCGTCTACGGCGCCTCGCTGCTGGAGCGCGCGAAGGACGAGTAGCCCGGCACGCCGGGACCATCGTCCCGCGGGGTCGGGACGCCGTGCCCTGCGAACGCGCCCCCCGCACGACGCACGATCGGGTCATCACCCGACGAGTCATGAGGAACGCAGCAATGTCCAGCAACGCCACCGTTCTCGCCGCCGCCGCGCTCGCCGTGGTCGCGGCCGTCCCCGCCGTCGCCGTCGCGCGCGGCAACCACCGCGGCGCCGCGGTCACGTCACACAAGGCGCACACCGCCGCGCCGGCCGCGAAGGAGAGCAGCGCCGGCGTCTCGCTCGGCGAGATGTTCGTCAAGCCCTCGCTGACCTCGCTCGGCGCCGGCCGGATCGTGTTCCAGGTGAAGAACGACGGCGCCGTCCCCCACGCGCTCGCCGTCGACGGCTACGCGGAACGCACCGGCGACCTGGCCGCGGGCGCGACCGGCACCGTGACGTTGGACGACGTGCCGGAGGGCACGACGTTGACGCTGTTCTGCCCGGTCCCCGGCCACCGCGAGGCGGGCATGCGGGCGACGGTGACGGTCGGCCACGACACGAGCGGGATGGCCGGCATGCCCGGCATGACCACCGCGCCCGGCGCGCCGATCGACTTCAACGCGATGGACTCGGCGATGCGCGAACGCACCAAGATGTTCCCCGCCAAGACGGCGGGCGTGGGCGCGCAGCCGCTGGCGCCCAAGGTCCTCGCCGACGGCACCAAGGAGTTCACGCTCGTCGCGAAGATCGTGAAGTGGGAGGTCGAGCCCGGCCGGACGGTCGACGCCTGGACCTACAACGGCACCGTTCCCGGCCCGACCATCAAGGTGGACGTCGGCGACAAGGTGAAGGTGGTCCTGCGCAACGACCTGCCGGAGTCGACGGCGCTGCACTTCCACGGCGTGCGGGTGCCGATCTCGCAGGACGGCGTGCCGGACATCACGCAGGAGCCGGTCAAGCCGCACGGGACGTTCACGTACGCGTTCACCGCGACGCGGCCGGCGGTCGGCATGTACCACTCGCACCACGACGCCGTGAAGCAGGTGCCGAACGGTCTGGCCGGCACGTTCCTCGTCGGCGAGATGCCGGTGCCGAAGGGCGTGCGGGTAAGCCAGGAGCTGCCGATGGTGCTGGACGACTCGGGCGTGATCGGGTTCGCGCTGAACGGCAAGTCGTTCCCGGCGACGGCGCCGATCGTCGCGAAGCGGGGCGAGTGGGTCGAGGTCCACTACCTGAACGAGGGCGCGGCGATCCACCCGATGCACCTGCACGGCCTGGACCAGCTCGTCGTCGCGAAGGACGGGTTCCCGGTGCCCCAGCCGTACTACGCGGACACGGTGCTGGTCGCGCCGGGCGAGCGGTACACGGTGCTGGTGAAGGCCGAGCTGCCCGGCACCTGGGCATGGCACTGCCACATCCTCAGCCATGCCGAGAACGAGCAGGGCATGTTCGGCATGGTCACCGCGATAGTGGTCACATAGCCGGTATGGAAACCGTCTCGCCGGAACGCCTGGCGGCCGCGGCCTCGCGGCTGCCGGGCGTTCCGCGCGTCGTGGCGAGCGGCAACGCCGCCGCGCCGCTGCCGTTGCTGCGCGCCATCGACGCGGCGTTGCCCCGGTGGCGGCTGCACATGCTCAACGCCCCGCCCGGCATCCCGGCGCGCGACGGCGTGCGGCTGGAGACGGCGTTCGTCGGGACCGGCATGCGCGACCGGCCGGAGCTCGACTACATCCCCTCGCGGCTGTCGCTGGTGCCGCCGCTGTTCCGCGACCAGCGCCCGCCGGACGTCGTCGTGCTGCACACGTCCACCCCGCGCAACGGCCACCTGTCGATGGGCTGCGAGGTGAACGTGCTGCCCGCGGCCGTGGAGGCGGTCCGCGCGCGCGGCGGCCTGGTCGTCGCGCAGGTCAACCCGCGGATGCCGTACACGTTCGGCGACGGCGAGCTGCACGTGGACGACGTCGACCTCGCGGTCGAGGTGGACGAGCCGCTGCCGGCGCCGGCGCCGCGCGAGCCGGACGAGTGCAGCCGCGAGATCGCCGACCGGGTGGCGGCGCTGGTGCGCGAGGGCGCGACGTTGCAGATGGGCATCGGCGCGGTGCCGGACGCGACGCTGGCGGCGGTCCGCCACCAGCGCGGGCTGCGCGTCTGGTCGGAGATGTTCAGCGACGGCGTCCTCGAGCTCGAACGCCGCGGTGCCCTGGACGACGCGACGCCGATCACGGCGTCGTTCCTCGCTGGCTCGGCGGAGCTGATGGCCTGGGTCGACCGCAACCCGCGGGTGCGGATGCTGCGCACCGAGCGCGCCAACGACCCCGGCCGCATCGCGCGCCAGCCGCACATGACCAGCGTGAACACCGCCATGCAGGTCGACCTCTACGCGCAGGCGAACGCGTCGTACCGGCGCGGGCGGATCTACTCCGGCTTCGGCGGCCAGACCGACTTCATCGTCGGTGCGCTGCACTCGCCGGGCGGCCGCGCGATCGTCGCGCTCGCGTCGTGGCACGCCGCGTCGGACACGTCGACGATCGTGCCGCGGCTGGAGCAGCCGTCGACGTCGTTCCAGCACAGCCACGTCGTGACCGAGCACGGCGCCGCCACGATCTGGGGCTGCACCGACCGCGAGCAGGCCGCGCAGCTCGTCGGCGTCGCGGCGCACCCGCGGGCGCGGGAGTCGTTGCGCGCCGCCGCCGCCGAGCGCGGCCTGGTCTAGCGGACGACCTCGGCCAGCGGGCGGCGCGGCGTCGCCAGCGCGTGCGCGACCGTGCCGAAGCGCAGCAGCACCTGCGGGAAGCCCGCGTAGCCGACGTGGCGGCGCACCGCGACGCGCAGCGCGGGGCGCTCCAGCGGCCCACTCGCGATCGCCGCCGCGACGCCGAGCAGCGTCGCCCGCAGCAGCACCGCCTGCAACGCCGCGCCCGCGCGCAGCCAGTCGGCCTGCGTGTCGTTGGCGGTCCACAGCACCGCCGGCAGCGCGCGGTCCTCGGACTCGAGCAGCGCGGCCGCGCGGGCGCCGTAGGGCGGCCCGCTCGTGACGACGCGCGGCACGCCGTCGCGCGCCGCCGACCCGAACGGCCGGCTCCACACCCGCTGCTCGGCCGCGTACGCGACGTTCGCCGCGGCCGCGTCGGCGGCCGCGCGGTGCAGCGCCGCCAGCGCCTCCCGCGACCCGGGCGCCGTGACGAGCTGGAGCAGCGCGCCCTCGCTCTCGGCGGCGCGTTGCAGCGCCGGCGGCACGCCGGTGTCGAGGGTCGACGCGTCGACGCGACCGCGGGCGGAGTGCCGCGCCGGGACCGCCGCGAGCAGCGCGACGTCGTCGGCCGACGGCACGACGCGGCCGCCCTGCGCGACCCGCCCCAGCGGCCCGTCGTCGCCCTCCGGCAGCCAGGTCACGACCGGCCGCACACCGAGTCCGCGCAGCGCGACCGCGTACGTGTGCAGCGCCGCGCCGCAGCCGATCGTCAGCTCGCGCTCGTCCGGGTCGGACACGCGCAGCGCGCGCGTCGCGTCCGCGTACACGTCGACCGTCCCGTCGGCCGCGACGGCGAACGCCCACGGCTGCGTGTTGCGCTTCGACGGCGCGAAGCGCGCGGCGTCGACCGCCCACAGGGCACGCTCGCGAACGGTCGCCGCGGGGCCGGGCGGGGGCGTGAGCTCGGTCATGGCGACCTCCGGGACGTGTCGTGCTGGTCGTCCGATGGTGCGTTCGCCACGACCCCGCAACGAGTCCGCATGGTCCCGAACACGTCGGGCCGAAGGTCCCCCACGATCGGTCCCTAGGCCCGTGGGTCGGCGGCGGCGGGCTCCGTAACGTCGTTGGCAGAGGCCGGACGCAGACGGCGCCCGGGACGACGGAAGAGAGCAGACCATGACCCGCATCCGCACCATCGCCGCCACCGTCACGCTGGGCGCCGCGGCCACGTTCTTCGTCGCCGGCCCGTACATGGTCTACCGCGGGGTCGACGCGCGGAGCCAGGTCCGCGCGGAGCTGACCGCGCAGCACATCGTGACCACCCCCGACTCGGCCGACCCGGGCAAGCAGGTCACCGACGCGCACACCGCCCAGGTGCAGGCCGACGTCATCGAGAAGCACATGATGGAGGCCACCGGCGGCAAGACGTTCGCCCAGCTCGACCGCACCGACCCGGTCCGCCAGACCGCGTTCCAGGGCGACATGCTCCGCACCGCGCTGCTGTCCAGCGTGCTCGCGTGGAACGTCGCGAACCTCGTCATCGGCCTCGGCGCCCTGGTCTTCGCGCTCGGCCTGGTCTGCCTGGTCGTCGGGCTCGCCATCCGCAAGCCCCAGCAGGTCCTCATCACCGCGGCGCCCGAGTCGCTCCGCGAGCCGATCGCCACTGCCTAGCCCCCGCAGGCGGTGGACCCGGAGGAGGGGCAGCCCCCGCGGCCCCTCCTCCGGCACGTCCGCCCTCAGACCACCCGGGAGAACGTCATGCGCATCCTCGTCGTCGAAGACCGCGACGGTGACTCCACCGACGCGCTGCTCGACCTGGTCGAGGCCGGCCACACCGTCGTCCGGTGCCAGCCGGTCGGTGGCGAGCTCGTCCCCTGCGCCGGCCTGCGCAACGGGAGCTGCCCGCTGGACCAGCCGGTCGACCTCGTGGTCGACGTGCACACCGGCGAGGGGCTCTCGCCGCGCGAGCTCGGCGCGTTCTGCGCGATCCGTGCCGGCGCGACCGTCGTCACGGTCGGCCACTCGCCCGCGCCGTTCCCCGCCGTCCGCACCACGGCGGCGGACCTGGTCGAGACGGTGAACGCCCTCGCCCCGGCCACCTGACCGAACCCCGCCCCGCCGCCGCGGCTCCCGTCACCGGGGCCGCGGCGTCGTCGTGCCGGGGCCCGTCCACCCCTAGCGGGGCGGCGTTCGACGCTGCCCGGAGATGGAGCCCCGATGTCCCGTACCCGCCTGCTCGCCGGCGCGTTCGCCGCCGTCGCCGCGACCGCCCCCGCGGCGCACGCGACCACCGCGGGCGTTCCGGCGCAACGCGTCTGCGTCCCGCCGAGCGTCGCCACGCTCCCCTGCGTCACCGCCGGCGCCGGTGCCGACGTACTGCTCGGCGACCCGGTCGCGGCCGGCTCCGGTCACGTCCTCACGCCCGCCTGCACCTGGACCGCGTACCCCACCGCGAACGAGACCGTCGTCGCCGCCACCGTCTCGGCGCCCGGCGCCGACGCCGTCGCCGCGACGTGCGAGTTCGTCGTCGGTGGCGTCGTGTACGACGTCAGCGCCGGAGGCCCCGGGTCCGGTGCCGCCGCGCGCGGCTCCCGTACCGTCCCCGGCACCGACGTCGTCCGCGCGTGCCTGGTCAACGCGTCCGCCCGCTGGGCCGACGGGCACCGGGAGGACGTCGACGGCTGCACGCCCGCCTGACGCGGGCCGCGGCGGGCGCGCTACTGCCGGCGCGCCTGCCGCTGCACCGCCGCGCCTCCGACGACCAGCAGGAACGCCGCCGGCACCAGCACGTCCACCGGCGAACCGGTCCTCGGCAGGTCCGGCACCCGCGAGCCGCGCGTCGCCGCCGCCGAGTGCACCGTGACCGTCACCACCGAGTCGGCGCAGCCGCCCGCCGTGCAGACGCGGACCGTGAAGCGGTCGGTGCCCGCGAAGCCGGCGTCCGGCACGTACCGGACCTTGCCGTCGTCGAGCACCTCGGCGCCGCCGTGGTCGGGGCCGTCGACGATCGTCGTCGTGCCGTCGTCGCAGGGCACCGTGACCGTGACGCCCGTCGCCCCCGCGGTGACCGCGACCGGGTCGCAGTCCGGCGCGGCGGGCGCTGCGGCGACCGGCGCCTTGACCGTCACCGTCACCGTCGCCACGTCGCTGAGCGCGCCGTCGAAGACGGTCAGCGCGAACACCAGCGTCGCCGGACCCTTCGGTGCCGTGAACGACGGCGCCGGCGAGCCCGCGCCCGTCACCGTCACCGCCGGGCCTGACTGCTGCACCCACGCGTAGGTCAGCGGGTCCAGGTCCGGGTCGGCGGAGCCGGTGCCGTCCAGCGTCACCTTCGCGCCACTCGCCACCGTGCGCGCGTCGCCCGCGTCGGCTACCGGCGGCAGGTTCACCGGCGGCGCGGCCGGCGCCACCGTCACGACCGCCTCGCCCGGCGTGCAGACGCCGAACGCGTCGCAGGCCAGGTACGCGACCGGGTCGGTGCCGGAGAAGCCCGCGTCCGGCGTGTACGTGACATCCGTGCCGTCGACCGTGACCGTGCCGTGCGGCGGCTGCACCGGCACCTCGACCGTCAGCGCGTCGCCGTCCGGGTCGCTGTCGTTCACTGTCGGGTCGAACGTCACCGGCGTACCGAACGCCGTCTCCGCCGTGTCGTTCACGACCACCGGCGCGTCGTTGCCCGGCGGCACCGCGACCACCGTCACGGTCACCGTCGCGCCCGCGCAGAGCGGACCCGCGTCGCACACCTGGTAGCCGAACGAGTCGGCGCCGGTGTAGCCCGCGTCCGGCGTGTACGTGTAGGTGCCGTCCGGGTTGACCGTCACGTCGCCGTGGCCGGGCGCCGCCGTCGCGCCGAACGTCAGGGCGTCGCCGTCCGGGTCGACCGACCCCGGCAGCGTGCCGCTGTGCGCCGTGTCCTGCGGCGTCGAGAACGCCGTGCCCGCCGGCGCCGCGGGCGCGTCGTTGACCGGCGTCACCGTGACCGTCGCCGTCGCCGAGGCGCAGAGCGCCGCCGCGTCGCAGACCTCGTAGCCGAACGAGTCGGTGCCGTGGTAGTCCGCGTCCGGCGTGTACGTGTAGCTGCCGTCCGGGTTGACGGTGACGTCGCCGTGCGCCGGCGCGGTCGTCGCGCCGAACGTCAGGTCGTCGCCGTCGGGGTCGGTCGCGCCGGCCAGTGAGCCGGAGTGCGGCGTGTCCTCCGCGGTCGTCAGCGCCGTGCCCGCCGGCGACGGCGGGGCGTCGTTGACCGGCGTCACCGTGATCGTCAGCGCGCCGTCGACGCAGGCGGCCGACGCGTCGCAGACCGTGTAGGTCACCGCGTCCGGACCGTTGTAGCCGGCGTCCGGCGTGTAGGTGACGACGCCGTTCGCGATCGTGGCGTGGCCGTGCGTTGCGTCGGTCTTGATCGTGGCGGTGAGCGCGTCGGCGTCGCCGTCGGTGTCGTTCGCGACGACGTCGACCGTGCCCGGCGTGTCCTCCGCGACCGTCAGCACGTCCGGCACCGCGACCGGCGTCGCGTTGCCCGCGATCACCGGCCCGACCGGGAGCGCCGGGGCGGTCGCCGTCTTCGCGACACCGGTCGCGAGGTCGGTGCCGGACACGTCGAGCGCCGACAGCAACGGCACCGACGCGGCCGGGGCGGACGCCGTCAGCGACAGCGTCACCGTCAACGTCTTCGTCTGCCCGGGCAGCAACGTCCCGGCGTCCCAGGTCAGCGTGCCGCTGCTCACCGTCACGCCGCCGGAGACGTACGACACCCCGGAGGGCAGCGTCGCCGTGGCCGTCGTGCCGGACACCTCGCCGCCGCCGGGGTTCGTCACCGTCAACGTCGCCGTGTAGGCGGTCGCCGAGCCCGCGCGGGCCGGGTCCGGCCCGGACGCGTAGACCGCGCCGGACGTGGCCGTGAGCGAGCCGGGCGAGAAGCTCACGACCGCGAGCCCGCTGAAGTCGACCGCGGTCGCCGCGCCGCGCATGAAGTCCTTGTTGATCGTGGCGAGGTTCGCCGCGGCCGACGAGCCGTAGTAGAGCTGCACCGGCGTCGTCGCCGTCACCGCACCACCCGAGGCGGCCGTGATCCGCGCCAGCGGGACCTGGTAGTCGAGGAACCACTGGCCCGCGCCGTCCGACACCACGCGCATGCCCGCCGACGGGCTCGTGAACGGGTACTCGTAGACCGAGGTCACCGTCGTCCCCGGCGCCGTCGCCGTGTAGACGTAGTCCAGCGACGGGCTCTTGCCGTCGACGCCGACCACCGCCTTCACCACACCGCCGACCGCGATCTGCGTCAGGTAGGCGTTGCCGGTCAGGCCGCCCTTCGTCGCGTCGCCCGGGTCCGTCTCGATGCGCGTGCGGAAGAACACGTTCGTGCCGTCGGACGCGTAGTAGACGGTCGGCGACGGGCCGGTGCAGCCGTTCCCGCTGCACGGGCCGGACGACAGGTCCGCGTTGTCCGGGTTCTCGTCGCCGAGCACGTCCTGGACCGGGTCGCCCGTCGTCAACCGGTAGGTGTTCCAGCCCACCGGCCAGGCCACCGCCGTGTCGCCCTGCGGGCTGCTGCCCGCGATCGCCGGCATCGAGGCCGCCAGCACGATCGCCAGCGCCGCCGCCACCCGTACCCCCGCCCGCGCACCCACGCGCCGGACGACTGCTCCGCAGCCCGTCACAGGTCCCACCCTTCGTCTGGTCCTCCGGGCTTCGACCGGTGAGGGCGGAACCTGAGCCGGTTGCGGTGTTTCCCTCCTAAGGGACCAGGCGGGGTGGGCTCGTTCGGGTCATGGCGCCGGGACCTCCGGCGTGTTCCGCCTAGCGGCGGCGGCCCAGCAGGTCCCGGACGTCGGTGTTGAGGATCTCCGCCAGCGTGCGCTGCCGCGGCACGCTCGACGCGAACGGGTCACGGCTCGGCGGCTCCGCCAGCTCGTCGCGCGGGCAGCTCGCGAGCGTCAGGTCCGCGTAGCCCAGGGCGTCGTTGCAGATGCGGTCCGTCGTCCAGCCCTGGAGCCGCCCCGCCGCCGTCAACGTCGCCTTGTAGACGGTGATCTCGTTGCGCCGCGGGCGGTCGTAGACCACCGCGATCGAACCCACCAGCTCGGCCGTGCCGCGGCTGCCCAGCGGCCCGTCCCACGGGCGGTCGTAGCGCTGCCACACCCCCGGCGTGGCGTTCCACACCCCGCCGCGGGAGACGTCGAGCTGCTCCAGCGCCGCCACGATCCGCGTCGCCGCGTCGATGGGCAGGATCGCCGCCGGCCGGATGCTCGCTTCGTGCAGCTGGACGCTCACCGGATGCTCCGCTCGGTCGCTGGCTGAACCGCTCAGCCGACCAAGAGATCGACCATCCGGCTCTGCCGACTGTTGCGCCGATCGGGTGACGCGCGTTCGCCCTAGAAGTCCGGTTTGCCCGGCGGCCGCGCCTGCGCGTCCCGTTCCTTCACGTGCCGCAACGCGCTCGGCACCGGGTCCGGGTCGCCCCAGTACGGCACCCGGTCCAGGTCCCGCACCCACACGCTCGCCTCGAGCGCCGCGCCGTTGACCGGGTCGTCGAAGTACACCGAGTAGAACACCGTGTGGTCGATCACCGGCGTCACCTCGATTCCGTGCTCCGCCAGACGCTCCCGCAGCGCCAGCAGGTCCTCCACCGTCGGCACGTCGAACGACAGGTGGTCGAACTTCTGCCCCGCCTTCGGCACCCCCGCCGGCACGTTCGCGCCCGTGTCCACGCCCGGCCACTCGAAGAACGCGATCGTCGTCCGCTCGCCCGTCCGGAAGAAGTAGTGGCGGTAGGGGTACGGCTCGTTCGGGTCGCCGTTGCCCAGCGTCCCGACCAGCTCCATGCCGAGGACGGCGGCGTAGAACCGCACCGTCGCGTCCATGTCCGGCGTCACCATCGCCAGGTGGTTGATCCCCGACCAGCGCATGCCGCTCGCCTCCCTGCGTCCACCCCCGACGGTACGCCGGGACGGGCGCGCGTGACCTATCATCTGCGACGCGGCACCGGCGACGGGGCCGCAGGGAGGCTTCGCCTAGTCCGGTCTATGGCGCCGCACTGCTAATGCGGTTTGGGGTAACCCCCCATCCCGGGTTCAAATCCCGGAGCCTCCGCTCTGACCTGCGGTTTCGCGTCGGCTACGCCGCGCTCGCCGCAGGTTCTCGGCTCCGGAACCGCGTGCGGTCACACCGCGGTCACACAGCCTCCTTCCCGGTCTGTCCGCCCTCGTCCGGTGCCGTCCCGGCCTGTTCGTTCCGGCTCCGGTGGGCGCCGAGTCGAACACCGCCGCGATCTGCTCCGCCGCCTTGCGGTTGACCGCGCTGTCGACGTAGACGTAGCGGTCGGCGGTGAACCAGGTGGACGAGTGCCCGGCGCGGGCGCTGACGACCTTGAGCAGCACTCCGGCCAGCAGAGCCAGGGTGATCGACACGTGCCGGGTGTCGGGGAACCGGATCACCGGGACGCCCGCCTGGCGGCAGAGCGTCTGGAAGTGCCGGCTCACGTAGTCCGGGTTGAGCGGCGTGCCGTCAGCGTTGACGTACACCAGCCCGGTCTCCACCCACGCCTCGCCCGCCGCCGCGCATTCCGCCTCCTGCTCGGCGCGGTGCTCCGCGAGGACGGCCGACATCACGTCGTCGAGCGCGATCTCGCGGCTGCCCGCCTTCGTCTTCGGCGGACCGACGACGGCCCAGCAGACGTTAAGTTGCGGACTCGCCACGAAACGCGTCAGACCTTAACCCTAATCCCTAATCATATCCGCAAATGCGCGATCGCCGGGCCCTGGATTGAAGATCGACGGTGACATCACGGGATCCCCATTCGCCTTGGCCACCTCGCGCGCAAGATCGTTCATATGCCGGACCCGGCCAGACGCATCCTCTACGTTGAGTACCGCTCTAGCGGCCGACCTAACCAGGTGGGCGAGTGCCATCCCGCGAGTTCCGAACCGGTCCAGGTCCAGAGTCTCCAACCTGCTCAGGACAAGTTGGTCGACCATACTAATGTCAACGCGCCAATGGCGCATCGTCGCTTGTGCTGGAGTTATGACGGCGTGCAGGTAAGCCAATGTGAGAACGTGTACTTCCCCGATCCGACTATCGTCGCCTGACAGGATCTGATCCAGAAGGTATGTGAGCGCCTGCCGTGCATGGTCGAGGCTCAAACCAAGTTCGTCCAAATCATTATACATCACAGAAAGGCGGATCGCCGCATTAAGCACGATCTCGCCGCAGGTCGCACTCGAGAAAGGGCTACAGGTGTCGGCTGCGTACCGAAAGCACTCGATTGCCTTTGCCGGTTCAGCGCCACTTGCATACACCAACCCGGCAGTCATGGCGAGCATGCCTAGTTTCCCAGCGTGATCCGCTACTTCAACCGACCACAGTTGCTTTGCCACCTCGAGCGCCTCGGCGCTCTCACGCTTTGCGGAGTCGAGGTCACTTCTTGATCCATGCAGGATTGAGAGGCGATGTAGCGCGTCCACGAGCAGCGTACGGTCTCTTGCACTCGCGCTGCCGAAGTCCCGCACTGCGGCGACTGCGCTTTCCGCCAGTCCAACCGCTAGGTGATGATCGACGTAGGAAGCGAGCGCGAGCTTGGTGGACGCTTGCGCATACCAATCCTCTTTCTGTGCCAAGTCCAGTTGTAGTTCAAACAGTTCTGCCTGAACTTCGTTAGCTCGATCGTCCAGGCCGAGTTCAAGGTAAAGCAGCGACAACTCATGTAGCACATAACAAGTGTTGCTTACGGACGCTGTTGTCTCGTTTTCGCGTAACCAGTCTCGGAGGCTGCTGGCGTCGAATCTCTCAAGCACTTGCGCAACCGAGTCGACGAGGAAGCCCGCAGCTTCTAATATCCGTCCTAGTGACCTAAGACACCTCGACAGCACGAGGGCGGATTGAAGAAAGAGCTCCGCAAAGTCTTCGTTCGCCGGATCTTTAAACAGGGCCTCCGACAGTGCGAACGCCGGCTCGGCCGCGATGAGTGCGTTTTCGGGTTGCCCCGCTTGTGCGCTGTGGACCGCGATGCCCCGCAAAAGGTCGAATGTGCGCAAACCAGATGCCGTTCCTGGCGTCCGGGTCCGGTTGTACTCATTCGATAGGGCGACCGCGACGAGGTAGGACGCCGAGGACGACTCGGCTGACCACTCGAACGGGTCTCCCAGGTCGACATCAGGCAACTCTCGCAACAGCAGTCCGAGAGCCAGCCGCGCCAGATCATCGTCTCGTCCGTCCTCGGTATCCCCTCGCAGTAGCGCGTCAAAGTCTCGCGACAGATGAGGCTCCAGTACGGCCCCGACATCACCTTGAAGCGACACGTCATCTTCGAGGACTTGTGCAAGACGAATGCAAGTATGTGGCACATGTAACCACGTCAGCAAGTGCCACCACTTCGCAATCTGTGTTACCTCGTCTCGTATTACGTCTCGGCAGAACTGATCCGCCACCGAGTCCACGAGAAACAGCGCGCTCCGCTGGCGCTCGCGTCGAGCCCAAGAGCGAACCGCCTCAGCGACTGCTTGGTTGTTTATTCCCCACGCGGAAAGTAGTTCGACAGCACTAACCTCAAGGAGGCTGGGTGCGCATATGGCAGCCACCAAGAGCTGGCGCAGCGTATGGCGGGGAAGATCGATCCGATCCTCGGCGGCGCTATTTGCCAGAACCCTGAACTCGTCTTCAGATATCTCACGCAATCGTCGACTACGGTCCTCGCTCGCTGTCAGCGCAGATAGGCATGCATCCAGCGCCGAGGCAACCTGGTCTGGCGCCCGCCGAGGTGTTCGACTGCCCAATCCCACTTCCTCGGCCGCGCGTTTCGCGACGCTGGATAGCTCGCGCAATGTTTGTCGCGAGAGCGGAACCGCGCCCAAGTCAACCTGCGTCGCATCTGCAACCGCTGCTGCCCCTTCTGCGAATCCGTTCAACATTGAGACGGCCTCCGCGCGGCCATGTCGGCTCAGAAGCAATATCTTCAGCGGAGCCACCGGCTGGAGAGTGAAAGCCAACTCAAGTAACAGTTGCACCGCAACTAGATTCCGCTCAAAGTCGTCAACGACGACGCAGACCGGCCGGCGCGCGGAGAGCAGAGATGCCAACGCATCCCGACCAGCGGCCGATGCAAGGAGCCCCGCGATCCACCCCTCCTCCTGAAGAAGTAAGCCGGCCTCGACCGCGAGGCGCGTCTTTCCCTGGCCCGGCGGTCCAACTACCATCGCCAGTGGGCTTGATCGTTGTTGTGCCCACGCGAGCAAGTCGGCCATCTCAACGTCACGTCCGACGAACGGCACTGCTGCGAAGCGTGGGAGCAGAAAGGCTGCAGCAGTAACTGTGTTTGGAAGGGGAACCAAAAGCGGTGTTAGCGGCGACACTGAAGCAATGCTGGCGACGGCTTCGGTAAGCGCCGCTGCGAACTCGCTACGCTCGCGCACCAAATCGCCCGGCAACGCGACAAGGCGAGAAACTACTTCGTGAAGCGCTAGGATCCCGCGCTCTACACGTACGGTCGTAAAGAACGCCACCGTTTCCGCAGACGACATCTGCGATGCGAGGGCGACCCACAACGCGTTCAACGTGCTTTCCGCCCGACCAGGCGAGGCAGTCTCCAGCACGTACTCGCTGATCGACTGAAGAAACTCTGCGGGTCCGCACTCCGGTGACTCGATTAACGCCGCGAGTTCGCCGCCGTTCAGCGCGCGGTCAAGCCGCTCAAGTTCCGTGTCGGACAGCAGCTCTGGCTCCAAGAGCCGCACCGTCTCAACCGCAGACGCGTGCCAGTCCGAGTCAGGTGACGCGCGTCTGCGCAACAACTCTGCAAGTTGCCATGCTCTCTCCGCCGCGAACCCGAGCGCGACACCGGTCAACTCCGCATCCATAGCACGAGACTAGGCCGCGCGCCTGGCAACCGGCATGTCTTGTCCCAACTTTGGTATAGGCGGCGCGCGCATGACTGCTCCCGCGCTTCCCCGGTGTACCTCGTGTCCGCTGGTGTGGAAGGCTCTCGTAGCGCAGTCGGCCGCGCATCACCGTCGGCGTGCGACCCGCATCCATCCCGTGTCCGCGCTATCCATCCGTGGTCGAGTCGCACTCGGCGGCCTAGCGCGCAAGGCCCTTGGGAACAAGGATTCGGCGGCCGGCCCTGGCGCAGGGTTCGGCATTCACGTACGGCTGCGAACGCGAGCCCGCGAGGATCCTGAGAAGTCGTGCTGTCTCGTCGGGGTGTGGTCGCGTCGCTCGTCGGTCTGTGGTCGCGACCGTGCGCGCTCGTACCCTCGGGACGCCGCGCCGGTGGAACCTGCGGGCGCGTGTCGATCCGCGGCGCGTGCAACGGCAGGCTTGCTGTCCGGGTCCACCCCGCGCCCGGCCTGATGCGGCAGCACGAAGATCGCGATATCAACACAGCACGCGAAAGTCATGATGGCGTCGCAGTCGCCGCAAACGTACTTACGCAGCGGCTCCCACGGGTTCAACAACCTGACCGTCGAGTGCGCGCAGCCCGTCATGCCGGACATCCTCGCGCTGCGCTCCCGATGGTGCCCTCGGGTTTCGCGCTCAGCCCGCGACCTCAGAGTTCGCAGCCTCGCCGAGGTTAGCGACGGTCACTCGTGTGCGCCGCCGAGACGCGAGCCGCTGACGTTCCTCCGCAGGTAGTTCAGCGGCCGGATCGGGCTCGGACAGGACGAGCTCGGCGTTGCTCGCGAACGCACCGAGGTCATCAGCGCTGACCGTGTCTTGCAGCGTGTCCCACGCGTCCACGACGTCGACGAACTCCCACAGATGATTTCGCGCCGCGATGGGCGCGTCGTCGCCGGCGCGCAACGGGGCCAAGTCGCGGACCACGTCCCGCCACGGCCTACCGGCGAGGGGCGGCGACCACCTCCTTGTCGCCGTCGCTGTCGTCGCGCCAAGCGCCGGCCAGCAGCAGCGGCGCCAGCGTCGCCGCGGCTGGCCCGGAGGCCCACGCGGGCGCACCCAGGCTGCCGCGGCCGATCCGGCGCCGCAGTGACGTGAGGCTGCGCCGGGCGCCGCGAGCCAGTTCGTCCGCCTCGGCGAACGGCACGCCTTGGGCCTCCCAGGCCCGTCGGGCATCGAGCCGGTCTAGCGGGGGCAGTTCGGTGTCGCCGGCGCGAGCCCGACGTGCCAGGACGACGTGATGGCCGGCGCGTAGCGCGGCGGGGACGTTTGCGTCGGGGAACGCCGGGACCAGGATCATCGGCTGGTCGTAGATGACGCAGCGCCGCCAGCCCGCCTCGTCGTGCACCACCAGGGTGCGTTCGGCCAGGGCCTCCCGGCTGGCGTCGACCGGCACGGCGGTCGCGGTGACCAGCTCCTCAGCCGACGGTGTCGCATCATCTGCCGGCGGCGCGGCGAGCTCGGGTGGACGTGGATCGAGGGTGGGCGCAAGCAGGGTCGCCGCGAGGAACGCGATCCCTTCCTCGCGGCTGGGCGCCGGAATGTCGTACTCGCGCGCAGGATCGACCAGGGCGGCCGCCAGAGAATAGGCTTGCGGCAGACGGCCAGCTAGGAGCAGATCGACGGCAGTGCAGGCTCGGTCTCGTCGCGCCAGTCCTCGATCCACCGAGCGAGCGGCGTGACCCCGTAGGGCTGCCGCCCGAGCACCTCGGAGAACCGCGCGCGGACGCCGGGGAGCGTCTCCAGCCAGATCGCGAGTGCATCGGCGTCCAGCGCGACAACCCCGAGCCAGCCGTCGCCGCCGTCGGCCCTATCCTTCGCCCACGCGGTCGCGTCCACCCACAGACGGGACGTCACGAAGACGAACGTCGTGCGTTCCCGTTCCTCGCGCGGAAGTTGCTCCGTCCGCTTCTTGTAGTCCTCAGCGGCCTTGCCGGCCGGGTCCGCGCCGGTACCCGCCTCCCACACCGACCGGCCCGCAGGCACGAATGGCGGCGCTCCCCCGATGACCTCCACGACACCGTCGAAGCCCGGTGCACCGACACCCTCCGCGGACGGGAAGCGAATGCTAGACGGTACGACGGTGGCCATGATGGCGGCCCGGAGCGAGGGCAGATGACCCTGGGCATGCCGGTACCCCGACCAGGTGTCGAGGTCCTTCGCGGTGATGAGTTCATCCATGTCGCATCGCTCCCTGCCGCGTCCATTGTCTTCCAGAGCGGTTACGCCTCTGTGCTCCGGTCGCATCCCGAGGGCGTTCCCGCAACCGGGCGGTCGGCGCCGAAGGCGCTATTCGCTGTGTGGCCTTTCCACGAACGTCGCCGGCGACGCGGCAATCTGTTACGAAAATGGCGCTACGACAGCTGCGTAAACCCCCCGGCGCGATGTTGTAGACCACACCCTCTACGGCGATCACCGCGACACACCCCGAGCGCCAGCGTCATCGCCGCCGGCCGAACGCCGAGCTCCCACCCGTCGCAGCCGACGATCCACAACGGTGCCGAGCCGCGTGCGAAGCCCGTAGAGGAGGTCACCGACCGCCCGGGCAAGCCGCAGGGCCCACGCCCGTTCGGCCGCCTGACGAGTGGCACGCCGCAATTCCGCGGCGGCGTGGCGTCCCGTGACGCTCAGCGCGTGGTCGCCGTCGGCCGTCATCGCCTCGACCGGGCACGTGGGCCGGGTCGCGACGTCAATGTGCTCCAAGGTGTGCGTGCTCAACAGGTACTGCAACGGCCCGGGTTCGCCAAGCCCGCCAGGTGCGACGGTCAGGCTGACGTACTGCGCCAGCAGTGTCGCCGCCGCGCTAATGGACAACGCCGCGACGTTCTCACCGCGGTCACCGCCTGCTCCGAGGCCAGCGATGTACGTCGGGTCCTCGAGGTCGCCGGCGCGGTCGGCCGTGACCGCAGCCAGGTCGAGTTGGCCGTTGCACGCGAGGCAGGGTCGCCCGGGACGCACGACGTGTGAGCGCCAAGTCGCCCCGCGCATGCCGTCTCCGTCGGGGAACGCGTCCACGCCGATGCCACCATCGATGACTGGGATGAGGTGGGCATAAGCCACTGCGTTAAGGACTGCGCGAGCCCACGGCCGGTCGACGCAGCTGAAGATCAAGTCGTAGTCGAGTGCCTGCGCGAGCCCGGCAGGCTCGCAGACGCTCAGCTCAGAGGTCTCGAGCTGCAGGCCCGAGGCGGTCGCGTTGAGGACGACGAGGCGGCCGACGACCGCGACCTTCGATCGGCGCAGCCAGGCGTCGAGCGCTGTTGCGCCGATCATCCGGTCGAGGTTGCGCTCCTCGACGGTGTCGAAGTCCATCAAGCCGATGCGCGTGACACCGGTCGCCGCGAGCCGTACGGCGATGTCGAGCCCTACTGAGCCAGCGCCGACGACGAGCGTGGCCCGTCGGGTGAGGTCGCGGTGCATCCGCTCGCCCCACGAGGCGACGGCACGCACCTGGCTGCGCCGCGAGGGGGGCGGCGGGACGAGGGCGTCGTTCCAGGTCACGGTCAACCTGTCGCCTAGCACGCGGACGTTCTCCACGTCCGTTTCCTGCACGTCTCGGCCGGTGCCGCGATCCCAGTGACGGGCAGCCCAGGAATGGTCGCCAGCGAGGGTCATGCCGACTAGAGGGAGCCCGGTGATCTCCCGGGCCAGGTTCGCGAACGCCGTTTCGGCGTCCCGGTCAGGCGAGCTCATCGCCTGCCAACCGCGACCGCCCGGGTGGCTGTGGGCGAGAATGAGCCCGCAGCCATCCTCCTGCGCGATCCCCGCTGCGCGCAGGATGTAGTTGCCGGTGATCGACGCATTGCCGTGCACCGCGCGCTCACCCGGCTCCGGCAGGACGAGGTGGCGCACCAGCGCGGTGCGCCGGGTCGCCCCAGTAGACGGGCGGTACGTCGCGAGGCAGATGTCCTCCTGCCCGTCGTTGCGGAGCAGATGCCGCGCGAGCGCGGCGTGGGTCTCGGCGGTCATAGCTACCGACGTTCGCCACGTCATCGGGCGGTTCCGAGCACGCCGCGGACGTGGGCGACCCACGCCCGCTCGGGGTAGGCGTCCCCGCCCCAGCCGCGAACCTGCCTCGAATGGCGGACCCAGCCGGTCCGGCCAGACGCCTGGCTGTTGGTGGCGGGCAGGGTCACGGCCGCCGGCAAGTGGATCCAATGCGGCGGAACCATCGGCCAGCCGGCGAGCTCGGCGACTTCGACCGCAGTCTCCACGAGCTCGCCGGCGTGGCGACCCTCCACCGGCTCGACGCGGTAGAGGACGAGCCCGTCGCGAACCTCGGGCTCGGTGCCCTGCCGAAGCAGGCCGTCGACAAAGGCCGCCACGGGCTCGCCACTCATGCCACGTCGGCGTTCTGCCGGATGGTGACGAAGCGTGCGCCGGGGTGGATCTGCACGAGCTCGTCGTCGGCGTAACGGGCCGGCTCGGGCCGCTGGCCGCGCAGCTCGCCAAGGTCGTACAGGGCCGGGTCGACCCCGGCGAGGCGCAGCAGGTCGGCGGCGGGCTGCCGCCGGTCGCGCGTCTCGTAGCCCCGGCCGTCGATCGTGAAGGCGACGGCGGGCCGCAGCTCCGTCGGCTTGTCGTTCATGGTGGTCTCCTCTCGCACCGAGCGGCGGTTTCCTCCCGGTTGCCTAGTTGTCTGGCTGGCAGGGCCTCGTGAAAGTCCGCGGCGACTTCGGAAACGGGACTTTCGTCGTCGGCGAAGAAGGAGACATGGTGGGTGAGATGGCCGAACACGCGAGCCCCGCCCCCCGCAGCCACCCGCTGCTCGACGACAGTGCGCGGCTGGCGACGATCAAGGACGTCATGCACGTACGGATCCAGCAGGTGCTGTTCGGCCGACCGACCGGCGACGACGTCGAACGCGTGCTCCCGGGAGGGGCATCGGTTGACGACGTCCTGCAGGAAGCATTGCTCGCGCTGCTCCGGACCGACCCGAAGAAGGTCCGGGTCTCGTGGGAGGCGCTCGCCAGCCGGATTGCCAGCAACAAGGCGAAGGACGCGCTCACGAAGGCGACGGCCGGCCGGCGGGACCCGAGGGCGGAAGCTGGCAGCCCGGACGCCGTGACCTTGGTGCCGCTGGAAAAGGTCGGTGAGGCGGCGGACGTCCGTCCCGGGAGCAATCCGGAGGAGGCCTTCGAGCTGGCTCAGCGGCAGGTGGTCATCCGACGACTGGCGCGGGAGACCCTCACCGACCGAGAGCGCCTGATCTTCTCCTCGGGCTACTACAAGACACAGTCGTATCGCGAGGTCGGCAAGCAGCTGGGGATCACCGGCACGGCGGTCGGGCAGCAGTTCGCCCGCATACTGAGGGATCTCTACGCCGCCGCTCTGAGCGATCCGATGTTCCCGCCGCTCACTGAGAGCGACGGAGGGGAGCACACATGAACGGCAACCACGACGCTGTCGACGATGTCATCGCGGCGTTTTCAGACCACCTTGCACATGGGAGCCCGCGTCCGACGCTCGATCACCTCGACGCGCAGGACCGCCAGCTCGCCGAGGACCTCATGAGGCTGATGGAGTCCGCCCGCGGGATCGACCCGTCGGCGTCGGCACCGTCGCTCGAGGCCCTGCTCGCCGGCACCGAGTTCGCCGCTGCCCTGGCGCCTGCGACGCCGGGACAGCGACCGATCCTGGACCAGGTGCAGGACGTGCTCACCGGCGTGGACTCCCGTGTGGAGGTGCATGTCGACGACAGTGGCTTTGTCACCATGTCGTACCTCGACCTGGTCGCACACTTCCACCTGGTCGACGACGAAGCCCCGTCACTCCCGGACGATGCGATCAGGAAACTGTTCGACGCCGATGTCGACGTTGACCTCCTCGGGATCGTGGCGACACGAGCAGCCGACCTCGATGTCCGCGTCGTCTCGCGTTACGACGTCGACAGGACGATCTCGACATCCGCGCATCGCCCCGTCACGCCCACCTCGCCGTCCGTGCTCCCGCTCGCTCTCGCAGCGCGTGCGATCTTGGAACACAGCGCGCCGGAGTGGGGAGAGTTCGGTCTCGAACGCGCTGCCCTCGACACCGTCGATATCGCCGATCTCCAGACGGAGATCGCCGCCCGCATCGTGACCGAGGAGGCCAAACGGCGGTACCAGGGCGACAAAGCGCTCGCCTATCGCGGCTGCGTCGGGCACGAACAGCGCCTCGTGGAGCTCGTTGCGACAGGCACTCGGCAAGGAGAATCCGTCGACCTTGAGGCCGCGGTCGAACGTCTCGCCAGGCAGGTCGCGTGATCCGCAGACTGCAATTACGCGGCTGGCGCTCGTTCGAGGAGCAGTCCCTTGAGGTCGGGCCCGGCGTCACGTTCGTGCTGGCCGAGAACGGTGTCGGGAAGACGTCGCTGATCGAGGCCGCCGCATGGGGCGTGTACGGCGACCTCTCCGGGGTTGATGCAGTGGCAGCTCGCCGCATCGGCACGGACGACACAAGCGTTGAGGTCGATGTGGAGTTGCCCGACCGCCGGGTGCTTACGATCCGACGCGCGATCGGTGTGGGTCGCGAACCCAGCGTCGAGGTGACGCTTGGCGGCGACGCCGTCGATCCGCAGAAGGTCGACGCCGTGCTGGCCGAGGCATTCGGAGCATCGGCCGACTTCCTCGCCCGCACCACGACGGTGCCGAGCAGCGCAGTGACGGACGAGCGGGTAGGCGCCTTCGCGCTGCACGAACACCTCTGTCGCGTGCTCGGCGTCGATGACCTGAACAGGGTCGCGGACCAACTGGAGCAGATCCACGACGAGAACGAGGCGGAGGCGAAGGGATTCCGCTCGGCGTCACGGCGGGCTACTGCCGATCTCGCTGCCCTGACCGGTCAGCTCGCCGCCGCGGAAGAAGAGCTCGCGGCGCTCGAAGAGCAGCGGGCCGGGTTGCGTAGCGATCTTGAGCACGCCGAAGAGCACCTGCGGCAAGCCCGGCGACACGCCGAGACAACCCAGCGCGTCGCCGCGGCGCGTGCCGCGTTCGAGGTGGCTCGGGCCGCCGCGGAGGCCGTTGTGCCTGCGTCGACGCTGGACGACGTGCATTCGATCGATGAGCTTGTGCGGGTGCTTGAGGACGCCGAGCGGTCCGCGCTCACCGCAACCGACGAGCTGCGTCAGGCGCTCGCGGGCATCGCTGGCCGCATCGAGTCGATCACGGGTGCGGCGGCGGAGCTCGACACCGCAGCCGGAGACTGCCCGGTCTGCCGACGTCCGATGAGCGACGAGGACGTCCTGCACGCTCGGCGCAGTCACGAAGCGGACCTGGCTGCGCTGCAGCAAGATCGCGCCACCCGCCAGGCCCGCCTTGGGCAGACGAGTCAGCAACTCGACGCGGTACGCGCCGTGCTCCGGCAAGCGCTAGCGGTCCCGTCACCCCCCGCGCAGTTGCCAAGCGGCGGCGATTTGGACGTCGACACCGCGCGCGCCGGGGTCGACGAGGTTCGTGTACGTCACGACGACCTCTCCGAGGAGGTGGCCGCCGCGCGGGCCATGCGGACGACCCTGGCGGAGCGGATCGCCGCCGAACGCGCTGCCGCGGGCGAACAGCAAGCGTCCTTGCACGTGCACCGCAAGGCTGCCGTGTCACGCATGGGCGCTCTGATCGCCCGGGAGACCGCAAACCGGCTACTCGAGGAGCGCATCGACCCGTTGGCAGCCGAGGTCCGCTCGCGTTGGAAGCGCGTCTTCGGCGACCGCGGCGCGCTGCAGCTCGGTGCCAACGGCCGCCTCACGCTCCGGCGTGGTGTTGACGACATCCCGTTCGAGTACCTGTCCAGCGGGGAGAAGGTCGTCGCGCTGCTGGCCGTCCGATTGCTCGTACTCGGATCCTCGACGCGCGCGTCCTTCCTGTGGCTGGATGAGCCACTGGAACACCTCGACCCGCGCAACCGCCGGCTCGCCGCGTCGCTCATGTCTGCAGCGGGTACGCAGGTGCGCCAGGTCCTCGTGACGACGTACGAGGAGGACCTAGCGCGCCAACTCGCGCGCCGGAAACAGGCCTCGATTCTGCGCGTGCAGTCCGCGGATGAGACCTGGTTGCCCTCTACGTTTACGGCGCCTGCCCCTGACCCCGAACGGGCCCGCTGGGTCCGAGGACGTCGCGTGGAGTAACGGTAGCGCCCGCCCCTCCGAGAAGCGCCTTCCACCAGGTTGAACGGGTGACGGCTGGAGGCCTGGACGGGGTCACACGGTGGTCACACGTCGCCCTGACCGCGCTGCTGACAGGACGGCTCCGGACGACGGACGACTCCGTGTAGATGTGCGCGCCAAGGGGGGTGTCAGCAACTGCCGAAGGACCACAACGAATGAGTGATGCCGGAATGCAGTTGGCGTAACCCCCATACCGGGCTAATCCCGAGCCGGAACCACCGCTCTGACCGGCGGCTTCGCGTCGGCTCTTTGGCTTCCGAACCGCGCGGTGTGGTGCGGTGCGCGCCGTGGGCCGCGCATCCTGCGGGGCCGCCCCTCCAAGGTCAAGGGCGCGTGCTTCGCACGCCTCGCTGCGCGACCGCCTGCGGCGGCCCTTGACCTCGGAGCCTCTGCGACCCCCCGGCCAGGAGGAGCGGGCAGGGCAAGCCCTGCCCGCGAGGCGCGCGGCCCACGGCGCTCGTCTCGGCGACGTTCGCCGTCGTCGCGTCCATGCCGATGTGGGCTCAGGCGCGGCCACCGACGCTACGATCGACCGCGCGTGGTTACCGATTTCTGGAGGCCAGTCGAGTTCAATGTTCGCGTGTCCTCTTTGCCTGACCGCGGATCGCGTGCCCGCGCGGAGCGGGTCGATGTCTTCCACGACGGGTCGTCCGAGGACGACGGTTGGGTGTTCGACACATGGCGGATGCGAGCGTTCGAGGTCACCGGTGGCGGCCAGTTGGAAGGTTGGTTTTCGGACCCTGACGCGCCGGAACCATTGATCGGACGGATCCGCATCAAGCGCTGCCCCAGCGGCGTCGACGCGGACCTCGATGACTTGGCCGCGCTCACCCCCCACGCGCAGGGCAACGTTGGCCTGACCGAGATACTCAACCTGGAACTTGAGCCAGCGTTCCTCGGCCAGAGACTCGGGGACCTGCTGGTACGTGTCGCGCTCGCCGACGTCCCCTCCGACGACATCATCGCTTGTCAGCCAAGAGCAACTGAGTTCTCCAACGTCCAGCTACGGGAGTCGAAATCGAAGGTCGACGCGTTCTATCGACGGCTTGGCTTCGTCCCCGACGGCCGGCTGCCCGGCTACCTGACCGCCAGACGCGTTGACCTGCTCCTGTGACGCGCCCCGACGACGCAACCGCCTCGCCCACCCGCAGTCGGCGTTCTCTCCTGGCGATTACCGCGAGGAATTCACGTGACGGTGGTGCCGCACGCACCGGCCTGCCGCTCATGCTCCGATCCCGCCGCTTGCGAACGCCTGTAGGTACCGCTTCCGTAGAAGGTCAACGAGGTGGTCGGGCGACGCCAGGCCGAGCAGGTCGGGCTTCGTGAGCACGACGAGCCGACAGCCCATCGCGGACGCGGCCATGGCAAGCGAGTGCGCGTACGTTGTGTCCTTGGCGTTGCCGGTCAGCCCCTCCGACGCCGCGACGACGGCCAGCTCGACGCCACGGCTTAGGCAGATGAAGAGGAAGTAACAACAGCGTTGCTCTCCAACTTGTGCGAGTAGTTCTTGCACTCCACGAGGAACTTGTCTGGCAACGCTGGGAACCCGCCGGCATTGCTTACCGCGAGATCAACCTGCTCAGCCCCGAAGTAGTTCCGGGTGTTAGGGACGACAAGGGTGCCAGGCACGCTTTCGAACAGGAACTGGAGAAGGGCCTCGAACCTCTTGCCCCGCTCGTCCTCCGTGGGGGCGCTCTCGGCTTCTGTGAGAAGTCGAGAGATGTCATCGGAGAAGGTTGTCAAGGTTGGAGCCGCTTCTCTCCAGGCCGTCTCCAAGGTAGCCAGCAGCGAGCCCGACGCCTCGATGCTGTCGAGGAGCTCGTCCACCCCCAGCACCACGACCATCGGGACGACGGGCAGCGCAAGGCTCGATCGGCGAATCTTGTCGAATAGAAGCAGTCCGAGACCGGCTTCTCCTGCAGCACCGCGTACTGCAGGCGTAGGACATCGGAGTGAAGTCTCTTGCTGGGTACCTCACCGCTCAGGACCTCGATGACAAGAGGTCCAGACCGTGGCAGCCCGGGCACGTTCACGACCAGATCGAACCCCCGGTCGAGCCCGCGAGACGGTGTCGCCGTGTACGTCTCCGCGCCACTCGCTCGAAACACTTCCGCGGTCCACTCCTCGAGCGCGCGCCCTCTCGTCGCAGCGTCACCAAACCCGCGGACCTTGCGCAGCTGGTCGCGAAAATGGCGGACATCTATGGGTCGCTCTAGGGCCGGCTTCTCTATGGCACGCGACTCAACCTTCGCTCCGTGTCGAGCGAGGAACAAGCCCAGGTGGAACCGGAGCGCCTCGGTGTTGCGGACGCCGCCGGGCAGCTCGGCGACTTGAAAGCTCTGCAACGGCGCAGGAAGCTCCACACCAGGGTCGGTGAGGATCAGGAGAGGGATACCCGCTCCGACGACGAGTCCGACCTCGAAGATCGCCCATGAGCTGATGGTCGACGCGGTCCCTCCGATGACGAGCACCGCAAGATCCGCGCGGGCGATCTCTGATCGCAGCACCTGTGGCCAACGGGTGCCCACTGGCGTCTCGTCTGTCCTCGATACGTCCGCCGCAAGCTCCCGGAGGACAGCCCAGACCTCCGCCAGGTCGCCGACGCCGGAGCCGGTAAGGAAGACACGCACAGGTGGATGGTTCCACAGCGAACGCTAGCCCTCGCGCACTGGACGTCCGGATTCCTGGGCTCTGTTGCGTGGCGCTAACGTCGGGTTACATCGGTGCGATCGACGGCGAAGCCCTCGGACTGTGATGGGAGCATGGCCCATGGCTCGGGAGCGTGACAATGTCCGCGACGCGGTGGGGCGGGCTTTGAAGTCCTTGTACGCGTCGGAGAGTCGGCTAATGCAAGTCGGCGTCGGCGAACGGACTCTGGTGGGCCATCTGGCGCGACACCTGCAGCCGGAAGTCGACGCTTGGGGCGAGGAGTGGGACGTCGACACCGAGTACAACCGGATGTCCGGCGACCACGACGAGGTGACCTACAAGTACCTGCTCGATGTGCTCGGCGACTCTCGGCGGCCTGCGTACCCAGACCTGATCGTGCACCAGCGCGGCGTCGATGGTTGGGACGGCGGCAACTTGCTGGTCGTAGAAGCGAAGAGGTCGCCGACACACAGAGACCGGCTTGAGGACCACGCGAAGGTGGTGGCGTGGATGAGGGAGTTGCAGTACCAGCACGGGCTGCGACTCGAGCTCTGGCCCGCTGCGGCGGGGGTGAGTTGGGTATCCGCATTGGACGATCCGCGAGTGATCGTGCCTGCCCAGGCTTTGGACTGAGGCGCGCTGCCGCAACCACCACGGACCTGGGTGCGGTCACACCGCGGTCACACGGAGGCCCGGACGGGGCTGGACCAGCGCATCCTGTCTCGGACGTTTTCGCAGGTCAGAGGGGATGTCACCAACTGCCCCCGCCTGCGTGGCTATGCGAGACTTGGCACTGCTAATGCGGTTTGGGGTAACCCCCCATCCCGGGTTCAAATCCCGGAGCCTCCGCTCTGACCTGCGGTTTCGCGTCTTCGGACGTCAGTCGCCTCCCGCTCGACGACCCTGCTCGCTCACATCTCGCTCACATCGTGGTGAGCGAGCCACCCCGTCGTCCCGCTTGCCCCAGTGACGGACTCACGGCGCGGTCGGCGACGTAGCGCTCGGAGGTGAAGCGGCGTCAATTGGGTCGCGCGCACCCTATTGACACGGAGTCGCCCCGGAGTAACGTGCCTGTCCTCGCATCCATGCTCATTGTCGGGGGAATCGGATGCCATGGGGGAATTTCCTTGACGAGCCGGTCTCGCGCGGCCGTGCGCCGCCTCCGCCTGTCGTTCTCTACGCCCATCCACAACAGGGAGGTTGGCAATGAAGGCTCGACTGCACGTCGCGGCCGTGCTGGCGACGGCGCTCGCACTGCTCGGCTCGAACTCCGCCACAGCCGGCTACGCGGGCGGATACAGCGGTGACGGTGTGCGGATCCGCACGCAGCCGCGGAGCACCGCCACGGTCGTGGGTCTCGGGTACCGGTCGCACTCCGCGTGCCTCTGGTACTGGACCACCGGCGACCCGGTGAACGGCAACTACGCCTGGTGGAACCACACCAACTTCAGCACCGGCAAGTCGGGCTTCTCCTCGGCGGAGTACATGTACTACTACTCGAACATATACTGCACCTAGATCATGAACGTCCGGCCGACCTCGTGCTCGGAAGGGCACGAGGTCGGCGGAATCGCTCTCGGGGGTCGGAATGCGTCGATGGCGTGTGGCGCCGCTGGCGGTGGTGGCAGTGGTGACGTCGCTCACCGTCGGAGCGTGCGCTACCTCCCGCCCCAAGACACCCGCCGCGCCCGCGGCGAGCGGGTCCGACTCCATCGCGGTCGGCGGTTCGGTGGCCCCGACCGCCGGGCTGGAGAAGTCGCCGCGGATGCCGCTGGACGCCTTCAGCCTGGACTCCGACGACGACGCAGCGCTGCTGAGCGCCTACCGACACATCATTCACAAGTGCATGCGCGCCAGGGGCTTCACGCCACCCGCCGACGGCGGCGTGACGACCGGCGAGCAGCTCGATCGCGCTCGGGCGAACGCCCCGGCCCGGCAGGGTGAGTTCGGTCTCGTCGACCCCGAACAGGCCGCGCGGTACGGGTACTCCGCCGGGCCAATGCAGAAGATCACCGCGGGAGCCGGCGCGGAGTCGAGCTGGGAGGGCCAGCTCCGCAAGTACGGCCCCGCGTACCTGCGCGCGCTCTACGGCTACGACGACCCGGCGCGCGCCTCGGCGCCGGACAAGGACAGCTGCCGCGCGGTCGCGGACCGCGAGCTCGACGTGCCGGCGAACGGCGTGGACGTCGACCTCCAGGGCCGCCTCGCGCTCGAAGCCGCGGAGCGGACGCGCAGCGACCCGCGGGTGATCGTGGCGTTCGAAGCCTGGAGCCGCTGCATGGCCGGCCGCGGGTACCGCTTTCGCGAGCCGACGGAGCCGTTCCGCGCCCAGTGGCCGAGGCCGACACCGAGCGCGGCCGAGATCGCGACCGCCAAGACGGACGTGGCCTGCAAGCAACAGACGCGGCTCTACGCCATCTGGCTGGAGACCGAGCGTTCGGTCCAGGCCGAGCTCGTCGAACGCCACGGCGCGGCGCTCGCGGAGCTCCGCGCGTTCTACGAGCGCCGGGTTCGCCGTGCGCAGGAGGTCCTGCGCGGATGAGCGCGCCGCCGTATGACACCCGGTCGCCCGGCCACGGGGTGGCAGCCGGCGGCGCCGAAGACCCCTCGCCTCCGGCGGCGGCCGAACGGCGGGTCCGCAACCGGCGTCATGTCCTGCTCTCGCTCGTCCTCGCCGCCGTACTCGTCGCGGTCGGCGGGCTCGCCGCGTCGACGCGGATCAAGTCGCCGGCCGAGCTCGCCGCGGAGACGCGGCCCCCTGTTCCCACGCTGCTCACCGCCACCGTCGTGAGGGAGGTGCTGAGCAGCACCGTCGTCGTACGCGGCACTGTCACGGCCGAGCGCCGGCTCGAGATCACCCCCGCCGCCGCCGTCGGAGCGGAGGCGCTCGTCGTCACGCGGGTGCGTAAGCCGGCAGGCGCTACGGTGGCCGCCGGCGACGTCGTCGTGGACGTGTCGGGGCGGCCCCTGTACGCACTGCTCGGCCAGTTCCCGGCGTACCGCGACATCAAGCCGGGCGACCGCGGCGACGACGTGCGCCAGCTCCAGGCCGCGCTCGCCGCGCTCCGTTACTCCACGCCGCTCGACGGCGTGTTCGCGAACGCGACACGGCGCGCGGTGACGGCGTTCTACCGCGACCGCGGGTACGAGCCACCCGTCGCGGGCGACGCCGCCGCGCTCGCCGCCGCCGAGCAGGCGGTGACCGAGGCCACCCGGCAGCTGCGGGAGGCCCGGCGGAGCGACGACAGCGCGGCCGCGTCCGCCGCGGCGTCCGAGCTCGCGGCCGCGCGCCGGCAGCACGCGGCGCTGCTCGCGGTCAGCGGCTCGTACGTGCCGCGCGGGGAGGTGGCGTTCCTCCCGTCGTTTCCGGCGTACGTCGCCGGACTCTCAGCGCGTGTCGGCGAGGCGGTGAAGGCGCCGTTGCTGACGTTGACGGCGGGACTGCTCGTCGTCCGCGGCGAGGTCGGTACCGACCAGGCCGGCCTAGTCCGGCAGGGAATGCGCGTCGAGATCGCCGACGAGGTCAGCGGCGTCACCGTGCCCGGCAAGGTCACGCACATCGGAGGCGCGGTAGAGCGGTCATCCTCGGGCGACGGGTCCGGCGATCCCACGGCGCCACCCGCGCCGGCCGCCGGCGTGGGCCTGCTCGTGACGCCTGCCAAGCCGCTGTCCACCGAGTCGCTGGGCCACGAGGTACGACTGACGGTCGTCGCCGCGCGCAGCGCGGGTCCGGTGCTCGCGGTGCCGGTGGCGGCGATCACGTCAGGTGCGAACGGCGACACGTATGTCACCGTCGTCGGCCGGGGCGGCGCGCAGCGCCGCGTACCGGTGCGGGCGGGGATGTCCGGCAGCGGGCTCGTCGAGATCACGCCGCTCACCGACGACGCCGTCGCGCCGGGCGACGCGGTCGTCACCGGGGTATGAACCTCGCGGACGTTCCCGTCGTCGAGCTCGACGGCGTCGGCCGAACGTACCCGGGGTCGCCCGAGGTCGTGGCCCTGCGCCCGACGAGCCACGCCATCCTGCGGGGCGACTACGTCGCCGTCGTCGGGCCGTCGGGCTCGGGGAAGTCGACCCTCGTCAACATCCTCGGCCTGCTCGACCGGCCCTCGTCCGGGGTCTACCGGTTCGACGGCATCGACGTCGCGACGCTGTCGGAGGCCGAACGCACCGCGCTCCGCGGGCGCCGCGTCGGCATCGTGTTCCAAGCGTTCCATCTCCTGCCCGACCGCTCGGCCGTCGAGAACGTCGCACTCGCCCGGCTCTACACCACGGCCGAGTCGACGCGAGCACGGCTGGCGGTGGCATACGAGGCGCTCGCCCGGGTCGACCTGAGCCACCGCGCCGATGCGCTGCCCACCCGCCTGTCAGGAGGCGAACGGCAGCGGGTCGCGATCGCGCGTGGCCTCGTCAACCGCCCCAGCGTCCTGCTCTGCGACGAGCCGACCGGGAACCTCGACTCCGCGGCGACCGCGAACGTTCTCGACCTGCTCGACGACCTGCATCGCGACGGGCTGACGATCGTCGTCATCACCCACGACGTCGCCGTCGCGGCGCGCGCCGACCGGATCCTCGTACTGCGCGACGGCGTCCTGTCCGCCACGCCGCGAGCGTCATGATTCAGCGGCGGGCGCGATCACCGGTGGCTCCCACCCGGCTGCCCTTCCGCGCACTCGTCTCGGAAGCGACCGCCGGCGTGCTGCAGCGGCCTGGCCGCACGGCGTTGACGATGCTCGGGACCGTCCTCGGCATCGCGGCCTTCGTCTCGATCATCGGGCTGACCGCGACCGCGCGCGGGCAGATCACCGCGCAGTTCTCGCTGCTCGACGCGACCCAGGTCACCGTCAAGGACCAGGCGACCGCGGCCGGTGGCACCCCCGGGCTGAACTTCCCGGCCGACGCCGAGTCGCGGGTGCGCAGGCTCAACGGGGTCGTCGACGCCGGGGTCTACTGGCGAGTCCTCGACGCGCCACCGGTCAGCGCGCGGCCGCCCGGCGCACACAGCACGGCTGCCGAGATCCCGGTGTACGCGGCATCACCCGGCGTGCTACGCGCGGCCGAGGCGACGTTCGGGGCGGGGACTCCCTACGGCGAGTTCCACGCCCGCAGGCGCGAGCCCGTCGTCGTGCTGGGCGCCGCCGCCGCACGCCAGCTCGGGATCACCCGGCTCGACGCGCAGCCGGCCGTCTTCATCGGCGACCGGCCGTACTCCGTCGTCGGCATCGTGGACGACGTCCGCAGGACGCCCGCGCTGTTGCTGGGCGTGCTCGTTCCCGACACGGAGGCCGCGCGGCGGTTCGGGCTCCCCCAGCCGGCCGCCGCGGCCAACATGCTCATCCGGACCCACCTAGGCGCCGCCGAGGTCGTCGCGCGCCAGGCGCCGGTCGCGTTGCGGCCGGACGCCCCCGACGCCCTGCGCGCGGTCGCGACGCCCCGTCCGAAGCGCCTCGAAGGCCACGTTCTCGGTGACCTCGACACCCTGCTGCTGCTGCTCGCCGGGGTCTCCACGGTCGTCGGCATGCTGGGGATCGCGAACACCACTCTGGTATCGATCCTCGAACGCACGAGCGAGATCGGCCTTCGGCGGGCACTCGGCGCCCGCCCGCGGCACATCGCGGCCCAGTTCCTCACCGAGTCGACCGTGCTCGGCACGCTGGGTGGACTGGTCGGTGCCGGCCTCGGCGTCTCGACCGTTGTCGCCGTCACGATCACGAAGGACTGGACCGCCCTCATCGCACCCGCACCGGTCCTGTGCGCGCCCGTGGTAGGGGCGTTGGTCGGTCTGCTCGCGGGCGCCTACCCCGCCCTCCGCGCCGCCTCCATCGAACCCGTCGAGGCGTTACGTCGATAGGGCGTCCGGCATGCTGCGCAGCCGGAGCCGTGGTGGCGTCGGCGCTCCCGAGCCGCCGCGCGACCACGGCTCGCGGCAGCGTCGGTCGGTGCCTGGGGCGATGATCGACGGCATGCGGGAGATCGAGGTCGTCGCCGCGCACTCGGAACGCGTGACGCTGCGTCTCGGCGACGTGTTCCTGAAGATCGACGCCGATGAGGCGCGCCTCGACCGAGAGGTCGAGGTCATGGCGACGGCACCGCTCCCCACGCCCGAGGTCCTGTGGCGCAAGCCGCCGGTGCTCGCGCTCGCGGCGGTCCCCGGGGCGGCGCTCGGCGTGCTCCGCGAGCCTTCGCCAGCGTCGTCGGCGGCGTGGGTCGCGGCGGGTGCCGCCATCCGCGCGCTGCACGACGCTCCGCCGCCGCCGTGGCCCAGCAGCCAGTGCCAGCAACGGCCCGTTCCCGGCAGTGCAGGAATGATCGGATTCCCGCCGTTGCTCGACGCGGAGTGCGAGTGGCTCGTCGCGAACGACGTCGTCCCCGCCGACGTCGTCAGGCGCAATCGTGAGATCGCGGCGGCGGCGCTGCGGCCGTGGACGCCGGTGTTCGTCCACGGCGACCTGCAGATCGCTCATCTGTTCGTCGACGGCGACGAGGTGAGCGGCGTCGTGGACTGGTCCGAGGGCGGCCACGGCGACGCGATGTACGACCTCGCCACCCTGACGCTCGCCCACGAGGAACGCCTCGACGAGGTCGTCGCCGGCTACGGCGGCGACGTCGAGATCGACGTGATCCGCGCGTACTGGTCGCTGCGGAGCCTGATGGAGGTCCGGTGGCTGGCCGAGCACGGCTACGGCGCGCCTGCGACGTTCCCGGAGGTCGCGGTGCTCAACTCCCTGGCAGCCGGTTCTTAGCCGCGTAGGGAGGGACATCGCATCAGGGTGACCCGCGCGGTGACGGGGCTCCTCGTCGCGTCGCTGCTGACCGCCTGCGCGGGTGATACACCGCGTCCGGCGACGGATGCGCCGGAATCGGCAAGCACGGCCCCCGCACCGCGGACGACGACGTCGGGGAGGCCGCCGCGCTCGATGGCTGCGCTCGGCGACTCGACCACGCGCGCGTACCTCGACTGCGGCAAGCCGCGGGACTGCCCGGAGGCGTCGTGGGCGACAGGCGGCGACGCCGACATCCGCAGCCACGCCGCCCGCCTCGGCATCGCGGAGCCGCTCAACGCCGCGGTCTCCGGCGCGACGGTCGCCGACCTCGTGGGCCAGGCCGAGCAGGTCGTGGACATCGATCCGGACTACGTCACGATCATGATCGGCGTCAACGACGCGTGCCGGAGCTCGGAGTCCGAGATGACGCCCGTGGCGACCTACGCCGCGGCGTTCGAGGAGGCGCTCGCGGTCCTCGACAGGACGCACGCGAAGGTCCTGGTCGCGAGCAACCCGGACCTGTTCCGGATCTGGCTGCTCGGTCACGAGCGGCCGGAGATCCGGGAGAGCTGGGAGCGGTCCGGCATCTGCGCGTCGATGCTCGGTGACCCCGACGACGCCGACGCGCCGGCCCGCCGGACGCGGGTGCGGGCCCACCTCATGGCGTACAACGCCGCGATGGGGTCGGCGTGCGCGAAGCACCGCGGCTGCCGCTACGACGGCGGCGCGGTGTTCGGCTACGAGTTCACGCTCGCGGAGATCAGCACGGGCGACTACTGGCACGCGAGCCGCCTCGGTCAGCGGGCGCTCGCCGAGACGACCTGGCGCGCGGGTTACTGGCCCACCTGAGCGAGCACGGGTAGGGGACATTGTGCATTTTTCTGCCGATTAGGTATTGACCCCGGGTACCCGCGGGCAGATGATGCGCCGCATCGTCGAGGGAACGAGAAACGCCATGGTGAGACGCCCGGGCGAGGACGAGCCCGATGCCCCCGGCGGCCACGCCGCCGACCGCCTGCGCGAGTTCCTCGACGAACGCATTCCGGGCGGCGAGGAGCCGTCCGAGACGCCGCCCGACCCGGACGACGAACCGGACGACGCCGCGTCGCACAGCGACAGCGCAACGGGGGACACGACCATGCCTGACGACTGACGCGGACCACTCCGCACCCTGAACACCAGCACGCCGTAAGCGCCGCCCTGCCCGGCCGCGCTCTCGCCGTCGCGCCCGAGTGACGGCGATGCCCGGCGGCCGCGAATTGTCGCGGCCCCATTTCCCGATGCCGCGCGGAGTTTCCTTCTGCCGCGCACCGAGGGGGTTCCATGAAAAGCACGCTCGACGACGCCGGTCCGAACGCTCCGACGACCGACGCGGACACCGACGAACGGCCGCGGGTGCCCGGCGGGAAGGTGCTGGCGCGCCTGCTCCAGGTGCTCGAGAGCGCCGGCCACGAGGAGGCCGCCGCCGAGGCGATCGAGACCGCGATCCCGGACGGGGAACGCGGCGAGGTCACCGAGACGATGACCCGGTACACGGCCGCGCCCAGCGGCATCCCGGGCGCCCCGCCCGAGGAGCCGCGGCCGGCCCGCGGCAAGGCGGCGCCGAAGGCGCGCGGCCGCTGGTCGGAGGAGGGTGCCGCGGACGCGGAGACGGCCGGCGCGGCGGCGGTGGAGCTGAGCGCGGTCTACGCCGCCGCGGTGGAGCAGATGAGCCCGCCGGACCCGAGCCGCCCGATGTGGCGCTCGATCGGCCCGTGGACGATCCCGAACGGCCAGACGTACGGCGCCAGCCGCGTCAACGTCTCGGGCCGCATCGCGACGATCGCGGTGGACCCGTCGTCGCCGGCGCACGTCCTGGTGGGCGCCGCGAACGGCGGCGTGTGGGAGAGCCGCGACCGCGGCGCGTCGTGGACGCCGCGCAGCGACTACGCGGCGACGCTCGCGATCGGCGCGATCGCGTTCGACCCGACCAACCCCGCGGTCGTGTACTGCGGGACCGGCGAGGGCAACTGGTGGTCGTTCCTCGGCCAGGGCGTGCTCCGCTCGGCGGACGGCGGCGCGTCGTGGACGACGCGGTGCACGGCGCCGTTCGTGGGGCAGGGCTTCTACGACCTGGTGGTCGACCACGCCAACGCCAACCACCTGCTCGCCGCGACGACCGCCGGCCTCTACGTCTCCAACGACGCCGGCGTGACGTGGACCCGCACCCGCGCCGCGCGCACGTGGTCGGTGTCGATCTCACCGCCGACCGCGAAGTCCGAGGTGCTGGCGGCGTCGACCGACGGCGTGTTCCGCTCGACCGACGGCGGCAGCACCTGGGCGGCCGTCGCGCTCCCCGGCACGCCGGGCACGTTCGACCGGCTGGCCGTCGCGATCGCGCCGTCGAACGCCGGCGTCGCGTACGCGTGGGGCGCCAAGGGCACGACCGCGTACCTGTGGCGCCGCGCCGGCGGCGCGTGGACGGCGGTCGCCGCGCCGCCCGGTGTCTCGACCGGGCAGGCCTGGTACGACTGGTTCCTCGGCGTCTCGCCGGACCGCGACACGCAGGTCTACTGCGGCGCGATCGAGGTGCACCGCGGCGACCTGTCCGGCACGACGTGGACGTGGACGAACATCTCCAACAAGGGGACGAGCGGGCAGTCGATCCACCCCGACCAGCACGCGATCGCGTTCGAGCCCGGCAACGCGAACACGATCTACGTGGGCTGCGACGGCGGCCTGTTCCGCAGCCCGGACCGCGGCGTGACGTGGCAGCACTGCAACAACGGCCTCGTCATCGGCGAGTTCGAGTACATCGCGCAGAGCCTCGGCACGTCCCGCTACGTCATCGGCGGGCTCCAGGACAACGGCACCGCGCGGTGGCTCGGCTCCTCGACGTGGGAGCACGTGGCCGACGGCGACGGCGGCGACTGCGACGTCAACCGCACCACGCCGTCGACGGTGTTCCACTCGTACTACGGCATGTCGCCGGAGCGTTCGACCAGCGGCGGGGCGTGGGGGACGTGGACGAGCATCCGGCCGGCGATCCCGTCGGGCGAGGGCAGCCTGTTCTACCCGCCGTTCGAGTCGACCGCCACGAACGGCAACACGGTCGCCCTCGGCGGGGACGCCCTCTACGTGTCGCGCAACGACGGCACCGCCTGGGTGCGCGTGGCGTTCCCGGCGGCGGCGCGCGCGAGCGCGATCCACATCCCGGACGCCGACAACGTCTACGTCGGCACCACGGACGGGCGGCTCTACCGCACGACCTGGAACGGCGCGGCGTGGGGCGCGATGGCGGCGCTCACGACGCCGCGCGCGAACGCCTACGTCGGCGACGTGCTGGTGGAGGCGGGCCGGACGCGGCTGTGGGTCACGCACCGGACCGTCGGCGGCGGGCGGGTGTACCGCTCCGACGACGGCGGCACGACGTGGACCGACCGCTCCGCGGGGCTGCCCGGGCTGCCGATGAACGCCGTCGCGACCGACCCCGGCAACCGCAACCGCGTCTGGGTGGCGGCCGACCTCGGGGTGTACCAGAGCCTCGACGGCGGCGCGACGTGGAGCGACTTCTCCAACGGCCTGCCGAACGCCTACGTCGGCGACCTGATCTTCCACCAGCACGCGCGCGTGCTGCGGGCCGGCACCCGCAACCGCGGCGTGTGGGAGATCCCCGTCGACGGGTGGATGACCGCGCCGAGCTGCGGCGTGCAGTTCACCGGGTCGCTGGCGGGGTCGGAGACGCGGCGGTGGTTCACGTTCCGCTGGCCGGCGACGTGGCACGTGATCTGGACCGTCGTGCCGACGAGCGTCCGGCCCGGCGCGCCGCAGGTCACCTGGAACGTCCAGGTGGAACGCGCGGAGACGGAGTACGCGACGTACTGGATCACCGTGCAGAACCTCACGACCGACGCGGTCACCTTCGAGGGCCGCTTCGCCATCCTCAGCCGCTACTGAACCGGACGGAGCCGCACCATGTGGACCAACACGCAGTTCACCGGCACGCTCGGGCCGAACGCGAGCAACCGCTGGTACACCTTCAACTGGCCCGCCGCGTGGCACGTCGTCTGGTACGTGATGCCGACGACCAACCACCCGGGCTCGCCCGAGATCGACTGGGACGTCTCCGTCGAGCGCGCGAGCAGCGCGTACGTGACGTACTGGATCAACGTCCGGAACCTCACCGGCGACACCGTCAGCTTCGAGGCCCGCTACGCGGTCCTCTCGTAGGGGGAGGCCGAGATGGTCCGCGTCGTCATCGAGATCGACGACGACACCGTGACGGTGTCCACGAAGAAGGGGCCGGCCACCGCGCCGGAGGGCGGGAGCGACAGCCGGCCCGGCGGGACCGACGGCGGCGCCCCCGCCGCCGGGCCCGGCGCCACGCCGCAGTCGCCGTCGCAGTCGCAGTCGCAGTCGCCGTCGCAGTCGGCGGCCGAGCCCGCCACGGCGAAGCGGTCCGCGGTCGCGGGCGCGCACGACGCGGGGGCCGCGCCCCCGGAGGCGCCCGCCGGCAACGAGCCGCCGGCGTTCATCGGCTCCGGCGTCGGCCCCACCGCGGCCGCGACGGCCGGCGACCCGGGCGACCTCGCCGCGGGCGCCGCGCCCGGCCAGGAGCCGCCGCACACCACCACGATCGAGGAGGAGGGGGGTCAGCCATGACCGAGCTGTTCCCGGTCGCCGGCGGGTTCGTCGTCGGCGTCGTCCTGGCGAGCCTACGGCCCGGCTCGCGGCGCGCGCTCGGCGCCGTGTGCGCGGTGCTCGTCGGGATCGCCGCGACCGTCGTGAGCGGCGAGTACCGCGCCGGGTGGGAGTTCCTGCTGGTCGACGTGCCGCTCGCGGCCGCCGGCGCCGTGGCGGGCGCGTACCTCGCGCGCCGCGCGGTCGCCGCCGGCCGGGCCGGGCCACGCTGACCGGAGGCGGGGCCACGCGGCGCCGTAGGGTGGCCGCGTGGCCTCGCTCCTGTACTCGACCAACACGTCGCTCGACGGCTACATCGAGGACGCCGGCGGCGACTTCGGCTTCACCGTGCCGAGCGACGAGGTGCACCAGTTCGTCAACGACCGCCTCCGCGACGTCGGCACGCACCTGTACGGCCGGCGCCTCTACGAGACGATGGCGGTCTGGGAGACCGACACCGCGCTGATCGAGTCGGACGACGTCGCGCGGGACTTCGCGGCGATCTGGCAGGCGGCGGAGAAGGTCGTCTACTCCACGACGCTGACCGGCGTGGTCACGAGCCGCACCCGCATCGAGCGGGCGTTCGACCCCGAGGCGGTCCGCGCGCTCACCGCGGCGGCGGACCGGGACCTCATCGTCGGCGGTGCCGACCTGGGCGGGCAGGCGCTGCGTGCCGGCCTGGTGGACGAGGTGCACCTCTACGTCTCGCCGGTCGCGGTGGGCGGCGGCAAGCCGGCGCTGCCGCTCGGCGTCCGGCTCGACCTCGCGCTGCTGGAGGAACGCCGCTTCGCCAGCGGCACCGTGTACCTGCGCTACGCGTGCCGCTCGCGGTAGGAACACCTCATGGCGATCGCGACGTACAAGGACCTCTGCATCGACGCCGTCGACGCGGCGGCGATGGGCCGCTTCTGGGCGGGCGCGCTGCGGCTCGACCTCCGGCAGGACGACGACGGCAGCGTGCGCCTCGTCGGGCCGACGCCGCGGCACACGGTGTGGATCAACGCCGTCCCCGAGCCGGTCACGGTGAAGCAGCGGATGCACCTCGACGTCCGCGTGGACAGCGTGGACGACCTGGTGGCGCTCGGCGGCACCGTGGTCGACGCGGCGTCGTTCCCGTGGACGGTCATGAAGGACGTGGAGGGCGGCGAGCTCTGCGCGTTCCCGCCGCGCGAGGGCAAGGCCGCGGGGCTGACGGAGATCGTGGTCGACACCGCCGACGCGCCGCGCATCGCCGCGTGGTGGGCGAAGGTGCTCGGCGGCGAGGCCCACGACCACGAGGAGGGGTACTCCTACGTGGAGCGCATCCCGGAGGCGCCGTTCGAGTACCTCGTCTTCGTGCCGGTGCCGGAGCCGAAGACGGTGAAGAACCGCATCCACCTCGACGTCACGACCGCCGACGTGCAGTCGCTGGTCGACGCGGGCGCGACGCTGCTGCGCGCGCGGGACGGCGAGATCGGGTGGAGCGTGCTCGCCGACCCCGACGGCAACGAGCTCTGCGCGTTCACCGGCTGACCGAGTACGAGAGGACCACCGCGATGCCCCAGCTCCTCCGGGTGCAGAACTTCTTCGTGTCCGCCGACGGGTTCGGCGCGGGCGAGGGCCAGAGCCTGGAACGCCCGTTCGGCCACGCGAGCCCGGTCGACCTCGGCGGCTGGGCGTTCGCCACGGCGAGCTGGCCGAACCGCACCGAGCCGGGCGGGACCCGCGGGCTGGACGACTACTTCACGCGTGACTTCTCGCACAACATCGGCGCGGAGATCATGGGCCGCAACAAGTTCGGGCCGCAGCGCGGGCCGTGGCCGGACCTCGACTGGCAGGGCTGGTGGGGCGACGAGCCGCCGTTCCGCACGCCGGTGTTCGTCCTCACGCACTACCCGCGACCGAGCTTCACACTGGGCGAGACGACGTTCCACTTCCTCGACGCGACGCCCGAGGAGGCGTTGCGGCAGGCGGCCGCGGCCGCCGACGGCAAGGACGTGCGGCTCGGGGGCGGCGTCTTCACGGTCCGCGAGTTCCTCGAGGCGGACCTGGTCGACACGCTGCACGTCTCGGTCGCGCCGGTCGAGCTCGGCCGCGGCGAACGGCTCTGGGAGTCGCCGGACGAGCTGCTCGACCGGTACCACCTGGAGTCGGTGCCGAGCCCCAGCGGCGTGACGCACCTGCTGTTCTGGCGCCGCTGACCGGCCCTACGGCTGCGCGCCGCCGACGGGGAGGTCGGCCGCCCAGCCGGTGGTGAACTCGTCCGGGCCGTCGTCGGCGCTGCCGCCGCGGTCGTAGCGCATCCGCCAGGCCACGGCGGTCGTCGCCGCGCCCAGGCTGGCCGCGATCGCGTCGCGCCAGCCCAGGAGCACGTCGAGGTCGTCGCCCGGCTCGGCGACGACGTCGTTCAGGTGGATGCGACAGAGCCGCGAGACGAGGCCGGGCACGTCGGCGGACGGGATGAAGCCGGTGCCCTCCGAGCGGGCGTCGAGGTCGCCGGTCTCGGCCAGCTCGCCGAGCAGCCCGAACAGCAACGTCTCGTCGTCGTCGTCCGCGGAGACGTAGCCGAGCAGGTGCAGGTCGTCGGGCACGGCGGTGCCGTGCGCGTCGATGACGTGACGGGCCAGCCGGTCGTCGTCGGCGATCGCGAAGAGCTCGAGCCGGGCCGCCATCAGGTACCACTCTCCTCTGCCGTCGCGGGGCGGATCACGATGCGGGTCCAGGCGCCGACGTAGACCCGCTCGTCCTCGGTGAGCGCGCGCCGGCGACCGGGCGGGATCGGGTCGTCGGGCAGCGGCGCGCCGCTCTTGCCGACGTAGGTGCCGTTGACCGACTGGAGGTCCTCGATGTACGCCGTGTCCCCCTCGACGGTGACCTCGGCGTGCCGGCGGGAGACGGCGGCGTCGGTGCCGCAGTCGATGGCCGGGTGCAGGTTGCGGCTCGCGGACGGGCGCCCGATGAGCGACGTGGCGGTCCGCAACGGCACGACGCGCGGCGTGCCCGTGTTGGGGCAGGGGTCGGTGGCGGAGACGGCCTCGTGCGCGTACCAGTCCGGGTCGACCCAGATCTCGGCGACCCAGCCGGTGGTGGGGGCGGGCGCGGCCGGGCGGCCGAGCAGCGCCGCGCCGACCTCGGGGAGCTGGCCGGTGGTGAAGTCGTAGCCGCAGGACTCGCAGAACAGCGCGCTCGCGACGTTGAGGTCCTGGCAGTGCGGGCAACGCACCGCGGCCTCGGTGGGCGGGTCGGCGGGCGGCGCGGCCGGGGCGGCGGCGGCACCGGCGGCGGCACCACCGGCGGCGGGGCCGGCCTCGATCTTCGCGCCGCAGACGTCGCAGTAGTCGGTCGCCTCGCTGGGGTGCCCCGCCGGGCAGCGGACGCTCACTTGCGCACCCGCGTGGTCTTGGTGGAGGCGGTGTCGAGCGCCATCTCGTCCAGCTTGGCGACGTCCCGCTTGAGCCGCACGGTGCCGGTGTCGGCGTCCTCGACGGTCACCAGCTTCTTCAGCTTGGTGGTGGCCTCGTCGTTGTGGGTCTCGGCGGCGAGCTGGACGGCGCGGCCGAGCTTGACGGTGGCGGTGGCCTCGTCGCCGGCTGCCTTGGCGGCGAGCCCCTCCTGGATGACCTGGGCGAGCTCGGCCTGCCCGGTGTAGTGGGCGACCTCCTTGTTCAGCCGCGTGGTGAGCACCTCGTCATCCGACCACACCGCCTTGACCAGCCCCTGCGCGACGACGGCGTCGTTGACGACGAGCTGCACGCGCGCGGCGAGCTGCTCGCTGCCGACGGCCCGCGCCGGCACCCGGACGGCGACGTGGTAGTCGCGGCTCTCGTCGCCCCACGAGCCGGTGGGGTACTCGCCGATCAGGTCGCTCACCGGGGTGCGGCGGGAGGTGAGGTCCTCCAGCGTCGGCGCGACCTGCCGCACGAACAGCACCTCCGCCCCCTGCGGCGCCCAGACGCGCAGGTCGGCGCGGGCCACGCCGCGCGACATGGCGGAACGGATCATCGTCTCGAAGTCCGCCTCCATGTCCGCCGGGCTGGCGATGAGGTCGAGCGAGCCGAGCAGCGCGGTGGCGATCGTGCGGAGCTCGTCGACGACCCAGTTCGCGCCGACGCCGCGGCAGTCGCACTGGAACTTCCCGCGCGCGGCGTCGATGCCGTCCTGGAGCGCCTCCGCGCTCTCGCTCTCGTTGCGGCCGTCGGTCAGCAGGATCGCGTGGCACTGGGAGAGCCCGCTGTCGGCGAACACGTCGGTCGCGAGCTGGAGCCAGGTGCCGATCGCGGTGCCGCCGTTGGGGCGGAGCCGGCGGACGACGGCCTTGGCCTCGTTCCGCGTCGCGGGCGACATCCGCACCATGAGCGACTCGGCGTCGTCGGGCGGGTAGGCGAGCTGCGCGGTGTCGGTGCCGGCGATGACGGCGAAGTACGTGCCGTCCACGATCTCGTCCAGGGCGACGGCGGCGGCGGCGCGCACCGCCTCGATCTTGGTGTTCGGGTTGGCCATCGAGCCGGAGGTGTCGAGGATCAGCACCTCCCCGGCGTCGCCCGCGCCGGTCTTCCCGGCCACCCCGGCGTCGCTGCACCGGACGGACACGATCGCGTGCACGTCGGTGCCGTTCTCGGCGAGGTACTCGTTCTGGAACACCTCGGCGGTGAACTGGGCCATGCAACGCTCCTCGGTCAGTCGGACGGTGGGACGGCGGCGGGCACGCGGGCGAGGACGACGGTGACGTTGTCCTGCCCGCCGGCGGCGTTGGCGAAGTCGACCAGCGCGGCGGCGACCGCGGTGGGGGTGGCGTCCGCGGCGGCGCGCTCGCGGACCAGGTCGCGCAGGTCGGCGGCGGGCGAGCAGTAGTTCCACAGCCCGTCCGAGCAGACGAGCAGCCAGCCCGGCCCGGTGGCGGTGGTGGCGACGCAGCGGGGCACCGGGTCGGGGCTGTCGGCGCCGAGCCAGCGGGTGATCGCGTGGGCGCGGTGGTCGGTCTCGGCGACCTCGCGCGGCACGCCCTGGCGCACCTGCTCGGTCACCCACGAGTCGTCCTCGGTGAGCTGCACGGCGGGGCCCTCGTCGGGCAGCCAGTACGCGCGGCTGTCGCCGACGTTGCCGGTCACGAGCACCGGGCCGGCCAGCACCGTGGCGACGAACGTGCAGGACGGCGAGTCGGTGCCCTCCCCCACGAACGCCGCGCGGGCCTCCGCCTGGGCCGCCTCGCCCGCGCGCCCCAGCGCCTCGGTCCAGTACGCGACCGGGTCCGCGGGCCGCTCCGCGTGCGCCGCGGCGAGCACGTCGCGGGCCGCGCGCGCGGCGGCGAGCGAGGCGCGGTCGCTGTCGGGCGAGCTGGAGACGCCGTCGCAGACGACGAGCGCGGCGAACGAGCCCGGCTCGTCGTCGGCGGCCGAGGCCATGGCGTCCTCGTTGCGGTGGTGCCGCCGGCCGCGGTCGCAGACGCCGCCGGTCCACCCGCTCGGCGTCTCGCGGAAGTGGTCGCGCTCGGCCGCGGCCTTCACCCCGCAGACCGTGCAGTAGCCGGTCTCGTCGACCAGGCCGGCGCAGGACGCGCAGTGCCGCACCGGCGCCGGGTCCTGCCCCGGCTCGGACGGCGCCGGGATGATCAGCCGGGTCCGCGCCGAGTCGAGCCCGGCGGGCAGCTCCTCGGCGGCGGCGGCGCCCGCGGCCGGCACGGGCGCCACGCCCACCGGCGCGCCGCAGGACTCGCAGAACTGGTCCTCCGGCACCAGCGGGCTCGCGCACCGCGGGCAGGCGGCGGCCGTCGCCTCGACCGTCACGTCAGCGTCCTCGGGCGCACGCGGTTGGCCTCGTCCACCAGCCGGATGCGTTCGACGTGGTCGTCGGTCAGCGCGGCGAGCTGGCGGAACGCGTGCTCCGCCCCCGCGCGCAACGACTGCTCGTCGGCCGGGATGCCGGCGACCTTCGTGGCCGGCTGCGGCCCGGCGCGGCGCACCTCGTCCAGCGCGGCCCGCAGGACGGTGACGACCAGCTCCTGCCGGTCGCGCGGGTCGATGCTGACGGCGGCGACGCTGTCGACGGCGGCGGCGAGCGCGCGCAGGTCCGTGGTGCTGCGGGCGAGCAACGCCGCCCGCTCGCGGCGCGCGTCGACGTAGGCGCGGCTGGTCGGCGCGACCAGGTCGAGCGCGGCGAGCGCGCCGTCGACGTCACCGCGGGCGGCGCGCACCCGCGCCAGCCCGAACGCCGCGGGCGGGGTGTAGGCGGCGTCCGTCGCGGCGCAGACCGAGTACAGGCGCTCGGCCACCGCGGGCTCGCCGCCGCCCTCGCAGGCGAGCGCGAGCGCGAGCTTCGGGGCGAGCTCGCCGGGCACCTGGCCGTAGACGGCGTTGAACGCCGCGATGGCCGCGTCGTGCTCGCGCAGCGACAGGTGCGCGATGCCGGCCAGCCACACGGCCCGCCACTCCCACGGGTCGGCGGCGAGGAGCTGCGCGACGAGGTCGTCGGCGACGATGCTCATGCCGGCCTCGACGGCGGCGGTGGCCTTGGCCAGCAGCACCTCCGTCGTCGTCTCGGGCGCGCTCGCCAGGGCGGTGATGCGTTCGACCGGGTCGGGCACGCTGACGCCGGCCAGCCACGCCGCCATCGGGTCGGCCGGGTCGACGCGCAACGGCGGCAGCGTCCGCCAGTCCAGCCCGCCGCCGGCGACGACCGGCGCGCCGAACAGCGCCGACGGCGCGGACTGCGTCGCCGCGGCGAGGCCGCGGTCGGCGGCGACGACCTCGCGCAGCACGCCCATGAGCTGCTCGCGCATCTCGTCGGCGGAGGTGAAGCGGTCCTCCGGGTTCGCGGCGGTCGCCTTGAGCAGCAGCTTGTGCAGCGAGTCGTACCGCTGGAACAGCGGGGTGTCCTCGACCGGCGGCAGCTCCGCGACGTAGGCGGTCTGGTAGCCGCGGAACTCCATCGCCAGCACCGCGAGCGTGCGCCCGACGGTGAAGACGTCGGCCGCGATGCTCGGCCCCACCGTCGGCACCTCCGGCGCCTGGTAGCCGACGGTGCCGTAGATCGCGCTGGTGAGGTCGTCGATGCGCCGCACGCCGCCGAGGTCGATGAGCTTCAGGCTGTCGCCGGACTGCACGACGTTGTCCGGCTTGAAGTCGCAGTAGAGCAGCCCGGACGCGTGCAGGTACGACAGCGCCGGGAGGATCTCCACGATGTACGCGATCGCCTGGTCTGCCGGGAACGGGTCGTACCGGCCGCCGTGGGCGGCCATCCGGTCCTTGAGGATCGACTTCAACGACTTGCCGCCGACGTACTCCATGACGATGTAGCCGGCGTCCTCGTGCATGACGAAGTTGTGGATGCCGACGATGAGCGGGTGCTCGACGGCGGCGAGGAACCGCCGCTCCGACACGGCCGCCTCGTACGCGTCCTCGTCGCCGGCGTTGAGCAGGCCCTTGAGGACGACCCAGCGGTCGGAGACGTTCTTGTCCTGCGCCAGGTAGATCCAGCCGAGGCCGCCGTGCGCGAGGCAGCCGACGACGGCGTACTGGCCCGCGACGAGGTCGCCGGCCTGGAGCTTCGGCGAGAACGAGAACGGCGTCCGGCAGCGCGGGCAGAAGCCCTCGGTGCGGGCCGGGCGGCCGCCGCGGCGCCGCCCGACCGGCGCCTCGCAGCGCGGGCAGAACCGCTTGTCCTCCGGGACGTGCGGGTCGGCGAGCACGACCGTGCGCGGGTCGGCGACGGGCGTGGCCGGCACGGTCGTGACGCCGGCGCCGAGCCGGGTCGCGCGGGTGCGCGCGCTGCCGGTGCGGCGGCGGGTGGGCGCCGAGCCGGGCCGCGAGCGGGCCGACCCGATCGGCGCGGAGGCGAGGCGGACCGAGCCGGTCGCGGCGGGCTCGGCGGCGGACGCGGACCGCTTCGCCGCCACCGGCCGCGGCGCCGCGCCGGCGGGCGAGCCGCAGACGTTGCAGTAGCCGTCCTCGATCGTGCCGGAGCACCCCGGCTGGGCGCACGCCGTGGCCGTCGTCATCGCCGGCCCCCCTCTCGCGTCGTGCGGGCATCGTCGCCCGGGTCCACCGTACGGCGGTAGGCCCCCACGCGGTCGCGCGCCCGGTCGAGGTCGCACGGCCGCTCGTCCAGCACCGCGCGCGCCGCGTCGTACGCCGCCGCGACGTCCGGCGCGGTACGCCCGACGGCCGCCGCCTTCGCGCGGTACGCGTCGAGCAGCCCGCGCAGCTCGCCCGGCTCGGCGAGCGCGGCGGCGTACCGCTCCCCCGCCTCGCGCAGCGCCGCCTCGACCCGGTCCAGCCGCGCCGCGAACGCCGCGACCGCGGCGTCGTCCGCCGGCACCGGGCCGAGCCGTTCCGGGTCGGGGACGGCCAGCAACGGCGGCCGGGCGACGGCGGCGGCGCACCGCGCGGCGGCGGCGCGCACCTCGGCCGCGCGGGCCGTCGCGGCGCGCAGCCGGGTGCCGAGCGACTCGCGCTCGGCGGCGCGGCGGGCGCGGGTCGCGCCGGCGACGATCAGGTCGCGTTCCAGCGCGTTGACGGCCGCGTCGACGGCGGTCACCGCGGCGCGCGCGGCGTCCGCGCCGGGCGTCGCGACGGCGCGGTCGAGGTCGCCCGCCAGCCGCGCGACGCGTTGCGCCGCGAGGTCGTCGCCGAGCGCGTCCGCGTGCCGCCGGCAGCGGTCCAGCGCGGCGCGCACGTCGGTCGCGCGGTGGGCGGCACTGCTGCGCGCCGGGTCGTTCTCCAGCCGTTGCGCCAGCCGGCTCAGCAGCGCCTCGGCGAGCACGCACGCCTCGGTGAGCGTCACCGCGAGGCCGCCGGTGCCGCCGTCCAGCCGCGACCAGAGGAGCTGCCCGATCCGATCCAGCTCGCGCGGCCCGACCCGGCCGCTGTCCCACGCCGCCGTCAGCTCGGCGAGGCGGTTCTCGATCGACTGCCCCAAGGCGTACGCGAGCGTCACGTCGGCGGTGAGCACCTGGTCCGGGCCGCCGAGCCGGGCCCGCGCGTCGACGTCGTCGAGCGCCTGGCGCAGCCGCGTGGTCCAGGCGTTCATCGCGGCGAGGTAGTCCAGCACGTCCGCCGCCGCGGGCGGCTGCCCGAGGGCACCGGGCGCGGTGGGGGCGGGGCCGGGCGGTGCGGCGGTCATGCGCTCCGGCCGTACACGGGCGCCGGGGGCTCCGGCACGCCGCCCTCGCTGCCGAGCCAGCGGGTGTAGATCCGCTGCCAGGTGCCGTCGGCGCGCAGGCGTTCCAGCACGGCGTTGACGAACCGCACCAGGTCGGCGCGGTCCTTGCGGACACCGATGCCGTACGGCTCGTCGCTGAAGCGCGGGCCGACCACCTTCGCGTACGGGTCCTCCGACCGGAACCCCTCGAGCACCGTGTCGTCGGCGGTGACCGCGTCGACCGAGCCGTCCTGGAACAGCACCAGGCAACGCCCCAGGTCGTCCACGGCGACGACCTTGACCTGCTTGTACGGCGCGAGGTTGTCGAGGTTGGTCGACCCCTTCGCCACGCAGACGCTGCCCTGTGCCGCGTCGAGCGCGCGGATCGAGTCGAACTTCGAGTCGCTGCGGACGAGCAGCCGCTGGCCGGCGCGGAAGTACTCGCTGGAGAACGCGATCCGGGCCCACCGCGCGCAGTTGATCGTGAACGTGTCGGCGACCAGGTCGACCTGCTTCTGCTCCAGCACCGCGACCCGCTGCGAGTACGGGATGACGCGGTACTCGATCCGGTCCGGGTCGCCGAACAGCGCGCGCGACACCTCGCGCAGGATGTCGATGTCGAAGCCCTCGAGCCGTCCGGTGAGCGGGTTGCGCGCGGAGAACAGCGTCGTCGCGCCGTCGACGCCGACGACGAGCCGGCCGTGGTCCCGGATCGTGGCCATGGTCGAGCCGGGCGGGACCTGGCCCGGCGCGGGGAGCGGGCCGTCGGGCGCGTACGACGCGACCGGGTTGCCGCAGGCCGGCGGCTTCGGCGGCGGCGTGGCGCTCGCCGTGACCGGCGCCTCCGACGCGGCCGTCTCGCCCAGCGTCCGCGGGAGGTCCGGCCTGCTGCTGGCGCAGCCGGCCAGCAGCACCGCCGCCAGCGCGGCGACGCCGGCCCGCCGCCGGGCGGTCACCGGTACTCCCGCAGCCGGGCCGCGACGCCGCGGGCGGCGGCGAACGCCGCGAGCACGCCGCCGAGCAGCACCAGCCCGGCGACCGGACGCAGCGGCCGGGCGGCCCGGCGCAGGTCGCCGACGGCGTGCTCGGACTGGGTCCCCAGCTCGACGTCGCTCGTCTGGTCGAACCGGTTGAACGGCGCCGCGGCGCTGCCCTCGCGGGTGGCCAGCCGCACGGCCTCGGGGAAGTCGCCGCCGTCGTCCGCCTTGCGGATCTTGGCGTGCGCGCGGACGAAGTCCTCCAGCGCCTGGCGCACCGGCACTGTGTGCGCGGTGATGAGGTCGGCGGCGTCGAGCTGCCTGCGCGCGTCCTCGATCGCGCGGGTGAACTCCGCCTCGTACGCCTGCCCGGACCCGCGCGCGACGAGCGTCAGGCTCTCCGCGCTCTTCGCGTCGAACGCGTCGATGCGGGCCTGCGCCAGCTCAACCGTGGCGGCGTACGCCTCGGTGTGCGCGCGGTTGGCGCGCGACTGCGACGCGAGCATCGTCACCGCGGCGACGACTACCGCGAGCAGCAGGACGCCGGTGCCGGCGGTCAGCCCGACGTTGAGGATGCGGCGGGTGCGCTGCGCGAGCCAGTACTGCGCCCCGGCGAGCGCCCCCAGCACCAGCAGGGTGAGGAGGGTGAACACCCGCCCGTGCACGGCGGCGGCGTCGTACCGCGACTGCACCTGGCGCTGGTTGTCGTCGGCGAGCCGGGTGAGCTTCGGCAGGATGTCGCTGCGCAGCAGGGCGGACGCCTGCTGGAGGTAGGTGGCGCCGACCGCGAGGCCCTGCCGGTTGTTCGCGCGGGCCGCCTCGACCAGGCCGGTGTAGTGGGTGAGGCTCTGGTTGACCTCGGCCAGCGTCGGCGCGTCGGCGTCGCTCTCCGCCGCCGCCGTCGCGATCGTCGCGGACGCGACGTCGACGGACCGGACGTACGCCGCCCGCCGCGCGGCGGGTTCCAGCCCGCCGACGAGGAACGCGTTGGCTGCCTCGGCGTCGGCCTGCACCAGCCGGGTGCGGACGGTCTGGAGCCGGACGAGCTGCTCGGTGCTGCCCCTGGCCGCGTCCAGCGCGCCGGCCCGCCACGACAGCAGCGCCGCACCGAGCAGGCCGAACACCAGCGAGACGCCGATCGACAGCGCGGCGAGCTGCCGGAGCCGGCCGGGCGTCCCGGCGAGCTGCCCGCGCAGCCGGTCGCCGAACGACGGGCCGGCGGGTGCGGGCGTCGCGCCCTGTTGGGTGGTCACGGTCATCGGTTCAACTCCCCCCCTCGCCAGCGCAGGCTACCCGCACGCCCGCCGCGAGGGCAGCCACGTCCGCGTCGGTCGTGTCCCACGCCGTGACGAAGCGCACCAGGTCGCGGGCCGGGTCCCAGACGTAGAAGTGCGTCCACGCCTCCAGCGCGTCGACGGCGGCGCGCGGCAACGTCACGAAGACGGCGTTCGTCTCGACCGGGTACGACGCGCCGACACCGGGCGTGCCGGCGATGCCGTCCGCCAGCCGGCGCGCGGCGGCGTTGGCGGTGCCGGCCCAGTCGAGGATCGCGCCGCCGTCCAGCGCGGCCAGCATCTGGGCCGCGAGGAAGCGCATCTTCGACGCCGTCTGCGTCGCCTGCTTGCGCCGCTGGTGCACCGGCCCGGCCGCCGCGCGGTCGAGGAAGACCACCGCCTCCGCGCCGAGCAGCCCGGCCTTGGTGCCGCCGAACGCCACCACGTCGACCCCGCACCCGGCGAGCCGCCGGCACCCCTCGCCGAGCGTCGCGGCCGTGTGCCCCCAGGCGACGAGCGCGTTGGCGAGCCGGGCGCCGTCGACGTGCACCGCCATCTGGTAGCGGTGCGCGGCCGTGCAGATCGCGGCCAGCTCGTCCGGCGTGTAGACCGTGCCGACCTCGGTCGGCTGCGTCACCGACACGACGTGCTTCGTCGCCGTCACGTCCGCGATGTGCACGCGCCCGAACCGCGCCGCCGCGTCGTGCACGTGCTCGGGCGTCAGCTTGCCGTCGGCGTCCCACGGGTAGCAGACGAGCTGCGCGCCGGTGATGTGCTCCGGCGCCCCGGCCTCGTCCAGCGCGATGTGCGCGTCGCTCGTGCAGATCACCGAGCTGTCGCGGCTGCACAGCGTGTGCAGCGCCACGACGTTGGCGCCGGTGCCCCCGAACGTCAGCGCCACCTCGACCTCGCGCCCGAACAGCTCCGCGAACGTCGCGGCGCAGCGTTGCGTCCACGGGTCGTCGCCGTACGCGGCGGCGTGGCCGACGTTCGCCGCCTCGATCGCGGCGAGGACGCTCGGGTGCGCCCCGGCGTAGTTGTCGGACGCGAACGACGCGACGGGCGGCGGCAGGTCGCTCAGCACGACGGCACCGCCTCCGGCGGGGTCAGCGGCTCGGGCGCCGGCAGGTCCGCGGCGGTCAGCTCGCGGAGCTGCTCGACGGTCGGGTCGGCGACGCCGGCGAGCCGGGTCGCCTGCGACGTGACCGCGTCCTCGAAGACGTTGCGCACGAACCGGCCGTTGCCGAACGTCCGCCCGCGCGGCGTCCCCGCGAGCAGCAGCCGCAGCGCGCCGACGCACTCCTCCGTCGGCGAGTAGTCGTCCTTCTCGGCCATCCGCCGGAAGATCGCGACCAGCTCGTCGTCGGTGTAGTCCGCGAACTCCAGCGTCTCGTGGAAGCGGCTGGCCAGCCCCGGGTTCGACGCGACGAACTCCGCCATCTCGTCCGGGTAGCCGGCGACGATGACGACGAGCGAGTCGCGGTGGTCCTCCATCGCCTTGAGCAGCGTCTCCACCGCCTCGCGGCCGTAGTCGTCGGAGGCGAGCGCGTACGCCTCGTCCACGAACAGCACGCCGCCCAGCGCCGACTCCACCAGTGCGGCCGTCTTCAGCGCGGTCTGGCCGACGTACCCGGCGACCAGGCCCTGCCGGTCGCACTCGACCAGGTGGCCGCGGTCGAGCAGGCCGAGCGCCCGGTAGATGCGCGCGACGAGGCGGGCGACCACGGTCTTGCCGGTGCCGGGGTTGCCGACGAACACCAGGTGCCGGCTCAGCTCCGGCACCCGCAGCCCCTTGCCCTCCCGCAGCGCCGCGATGCGCAGGAGCTGTGCCTGGCGGCGCACCTCCGTCTTGACCGTCTCCAGCCCGATCAGGCCGTCCAGCTCGGCGAGCAGCTCGTCCAGCGTCGGCTCCGGCTCCGGCGCCGGCTCGGCGGGCGCGGGTGGCGGAACGGCGGGGCGTTGCGGCTCGGCCGGCGTCGGCTCGGCGCGCGGCGCGGTGCCGGTGGCGCGGAGCTGCGCCGCCGCCGCCAGCGTCGCGACCGCGATCGCGCGCAGCGTCGGCTCCCCCAGCGAGCAGGCCGCGGACGCGACGGTCGCCAGCGCGCGGGCGTACTCCCCGGCGCGCGGGTCGCCGTCGAGGCGGGCCAGCAACGGCGCCGGCAGCCGCCGCCACGGCCGCCCCCGTGCCGCGTACGCCGCGTGCTCGCGGGCCGCGAGCCCGGTGCCGGCCGCCCAGTCGGCGGCCGCGCCGGGCGCCGTCTCGCTCAGCGTCGCGGCGAGCGCGGCCGCCTCGGCGCGCACCGCGCGCGCGTCCAGCCCGGCGGCGACGCCGGCGCCGACCGCGGCGTCGATCGCGTCGGCCAGCGTCGTCACGGCCGCGGCCCCGGCGGCGGCGCGGTCAGCGAGCCGGTGCCGAACTTCTCCTGGAGGAACCGGCCGTGCGCGATCAGCGCGTCGGCGTCGGCGCGGCACACCGCGACGAACACCTCGTCCATCTTCCCGGCCAGCAGGTCGAGCTGGTCGCAGAGCACCATCAGCGACGTCTTGCCGCCGGACACCGGCCGGCGGTCGGCGTAGTCGCGCGGCAGCCGCAGGTACGCCCCCAGCGCCTCCGGCAGGTAGCTCGTCGCCGTGGCGACGACGGCGTGCGCCTCGGCGCTGCCGGGGCCGAGCTGGTCGAGCCGCGGCAGCGTCTGGCGGACCGTGCGGGCGATGCGGTCGACGCGGGCCTGGATCGCCTGCGGCACCCGGCCGCCGATGCTCGCCTGGAGCCGGTCCAGGTCCGCGGCCGGGTCCTGCGCCGCCGCGGCCGGCGGGCGTTGCGGCGTCCGGCCGAACAGCCGCGCGACGAGCGCGCCGAGGCGCGAGCGGGTAGGGGCGGGCTGGGTCACGAGCGTCCGACGCCTACGCGTCGGCCTCCAGGTCGAGCGAGCCCGCCGCGATCCGGTCATCGGTGTCGCGGACGCGGCTCACGTACTCCTGCGCCTTCGCGACCTGCTCCTGCAACGCCGCGACCGTGACCGCCATCGAGTCCAGCGCCTGCCCCTTGAACGCGTCGATCGCGTCCATCGCCTGGTAGACGTTGCCGAACGCCGCCTCCAGCTTCTCGATGCCGATGGTCGACGCGGCGGCCTGCCGCTGGATGTCCACGCTCTGGTTCGCGAGCATCGCCGACGTCGTCTGGATCAGGTCCGACGTCGTGGTGTTCAGCGCCGTGATCTGGTCGAGCACCATCTTCTGGTTCGACAGCGCCTGCGCGACGATGACCGCCGTCCGCAGCGCCGTCACCGTCGTCGTCGTCGCCCGGTCGACGCCCTTCACCAGCTCCAGGTTGTTCTTGCGAATCAGGTCGATCGCCAGGTACGCCTGGATCGAGACGGCGAGCTGGGTGAGCAGGTCCTGGTGCTTCTGCCGCGTGTAGAACAGCACGTCCTCGCGCAGCTTCTTCGCCCGCTCCGGGTCGGTCGCGTCCAGCGCCGCGATCTTCGCCGACAGCGCCGCGTCGAGGTGCTCGGCGATGTAGATGTACTGGGCGAGCCGCTGCATCGTCTCCCAGAGGTGGACCTTCTCCTGCTCCAGCGCGGCGTTGTCCTTGCGCAGCTCGTCCTGGCCGTCGTAGAGCGCCTTGATGATCGCGTCGAGGTGCGCCTGCGCGCTGACGTAGCGGCGGAAGTAGTCCTCGATCTTGTCGCCGAACGGGATCAGGCCGAGCAGCTTGCGGACGCCCGTCGCCTCCTTCGGGTCCAGGTCCTCGATCGTGCGCCGCAGGTCCAGCAGCGTCGCCGAGACCTTCGAGCCCGCGGCGAGGCCGCCCTTCTCCATCGCCTTCACCGGCGCGTTGAGCAGCCGGTTCGTCGTCTCCGCGGCCGCCCGCATCTCCACGTCGCCGAGCGCCGTCACGTCCGCGGCCTTCGCGGCGAAGTCCGGGGAGTTCGTGTCCAGCGCCGTGATCGCGTCGACGAACGCCGCGACCTTCTCGTCCAGCGCCGGCAACGCCGCCTGGTCCAGCGGCACCATCCCGCCGACCTTCGCCGGCTCCACCGCGGCGACCGGCTGCGGCGGCTCGAGCACGAGGGTGGCCTGCGCCGCGGGTGGCGTCAGCGGTGCGGAACTGGGGTTCGCCATCGTCCGGGGCTCCTCGAGGGGTTCGCGGTCTCGCACCAGCGGCTCCCATGATGGGGGATGGAGGAGCGGCACCGCACCAGGGGTCGGCACGGATGTCTCCCGGCCCGGCGGCCCTCGCGCGGGGCGGCGTTCGTCCGTTCGGGACAACCGGGCCGCGCGCGCGAACCGTTCGCCCTCTTCACCGCTCTGTGATGCGGGGAGGTGGCGGCCGCGTGCCGCCACCCGCGAGCGGCTCCCCCGCCACGCTGCGGACGGGCGGGGGAGCCTCACCCCGCGCCGTCCCGCGCTCCGGGGCCCGAGACGGCGCCGGGGGCCGTCGCCGGCCGCGGCGCACCCGTGCTCCGTCGTCTCCCCCGTCGACGGGCACGGGCACGCGCGGGCCGCGCGGCCCCCGGTGCCACTCAGCCGCGACCTACCAGTTGAAGCCCGCCGGGTACGTCACCGACGCCAGCACGGCCTGGCCGCTCGTGTTCGGGTGGAAGTAGTCCCACGTCGACACCTGGCTCAGCACGAACTGGTAGTTGAACACCGCGTTGTTGTCGAACGTGCAGTTGGCGCCGTACGCCGTGCACGCCTGCGCGAGCTGCGTGTTGAAGTCGATCACCCGCTGCTGCACCCGCGCCCGACGGTCCACGTCCACCTGCGCCGTCGACTGCGGGTTCGCCAGCATCGACTGGCAGATGCCGAAGCCGTTCCACGCCGACCGCGCGCTGCTGTTGTCCTTCCCGATGAACCACAGCCGCTTGACGTCCGGGACGCTCGCGATGAACACCGCGGCGTTCGGCAGGCCGTTCTTCAACGTCGCCAGCGCCTGGTCGAGCTGCGACCGGTACGTCGCCACCGGCGTCATCGTCGACTCGCTGCTCGTGCAGGCGTCGTTCGCGCCCATGAGGATCGTCACGTACTGCACGTGGCGGGAGACCGCCGTCTGCGCCTGGCCGTTCAGGTCGACCATCTTCGCGCCGGTCTTGGCGTCGTTGTAGTTGAAGCCGGTGATCGCGGCGTTCTTGCTCTTGATGCGCAGGTAGTGGCTGTTGACGCTCGCGTAGCCGCCGGTCGACCAGGACCGGTCGGTGCAGTCGCTGTACCAGCCGCAGGCGTTGAAGCCGCGGGTGATCGAGTCGCCGAGCGAGCTCATCGAGCTCGGGATCGGCGGCACCGCGCTGGCGGTCCCGCCGCCGGCGAGCACCGCGAGCGCGGCCCCGGCCGCCAGGACCATCGTGCGTAGACGCATGTCTCTCCTCATGTCCGGCCGCCGCGCCCCGCGCGCGCCGGCTCGGCCGCGACCGTGACAGGCGGACATATTGGACAACAAGGGAGCAAACGTCTTACCTCCCGGTGAGGGTGCGCCCGGCTGGGAACCGGTTCGGCGGACGGCGCGCGCTCCGATACGATGGGCACCCTGCGCTCGTAGCTCAACGGATAGAGCATCTGACTACGGATCAGAAGGTTGGGGGTTCGAGTCCCTCCGAGCGCGCTTCTCTGACCTGCGGGTTAGCCTTCGTGATCTTCACTGCACCGGCTCCGCGCTAACGTCCGCGCTCACACGGTGTGCTCCACCATGGCGACCAACCTCGGGCGGCTCGGAGACACGTTCGCTGGCGGCGACGTCCGCGTGCGTCTCACGGACCCGCACTGCAGCGAGCGTCGCGGGTGGCGTGCCACGATGTGGCCATGGCGCGATTCCACAAGGGTGACCGGGTCCTCATCACCGAAGGCGCGTTCAAGGGGCAGTGGGCGGTGATCGTCGACAAGGACGTCGTCGGCGACGAGCTCACGGTGGCGCTCGGTGAGGACGGCCGGGAGATCCGTACCCACGAGGCGCACGTGGAGCCGGCGGACTAGCCAATGCGGATCGCTCGGGACCGTAGGTCGACGCGGCGCAGGAGCTGGGCGTTGAGGGCGACGACGATCGTCGAGACGCTCATCAGGATCGCGGCCACCGCGGGCGGCATCGACACCCCGGCCCAGGCGAGCGCGCCGGCGCCGACGGGGATTGCGACGACGTTGTAGCCCGCCGCCCACCACAGGTTCTGCAGGCTCTTGCGGTACGTCGCGTGCGACAGCCGGATGATGCCGACGACGGCCCGCGGGTCGGAGGTCGCCAGGATGAGGCCGGCGGACTCGATGGCAACGTCGGTGCCGGCGCCGATGGCGATGCCGATGTCGGCGCTCGCGAGTGCGGGGGCGTCGTTGACGCCGTCGCCGACCATCGCGACGGACAGGCCGCGGTCGCGCAGCTCGGCGACCTTGGCGGCCTTGTCCTCCGGCAGCACCTCCGCGAAGACCTCGTCGACACCGAGGTCCGCGCCGACGGCGTCGGCGACCTGGCGCGCATCACCGGTGATCATCACGATCCGCCGGCCGAGGGACCGGAGCTCGGCGACCGCGGCCCGCGCCTCGGGCCGTACCTCGTCCTCCAGCGCGAGGCCACCAACGACGCGGTCGCCGCGCACGAGGTACAGCACGGCGGCACCGCGCTCATGCCACCCGCGCGACCACCGGGCCAGCTCGGCCGGTTCGGTCAACGACCGTTCGCGCAGCAGCGCGGGGCCGCCGACGGCGTGACGCTGCCCGTCGACGTCGGCCTCGACACCGCGACCGGTCAGCGACTGGAACCCCGTCGCCGGCGGCACGGGGCCGCGTTCCTTCGCGACGGTGACGATCGCCCGCGCGAGGGGGTGCTCGCTGTCCGACTCGACGGCACCCGCGAGGCGGAGAACCTCGGCTTCGCCGATCCCGTGGCCGGCGACGCCGGCGACGGTGTGCTCGCCCTTGGTGAGGGTGCCGGTCTTGTCGAACAGGAACGCGTCGACCGTGCGGCTCTGCTCGAGCGCCAGCCGGTCCTTGACGAGGATGCCGTTGCGCGCGGCGACCGCCGACGACAGCGACGTCGTGAGCGGGATCGCCAGGCCGAGCGCGTGCGGGCACGAGATGACGAGCACGGTGACGACGCGCACCACCGCCTCGCCGCCGTCGCCGAGCGCGGTCCACACGATCGCGGTCACGACGGCCGCCGCGGTCGCGACGTAGAACAGCAGCGCGGCGGCGCGGTCGGCGAGCACCTGCGTCCGCGAACGCGACTCCTGCGCCTGGGCGACGAGCCGCTGGATGCCGGCGAGAGCGGTGTCGTAGCCGACGGCGGCGACCCGTACCCGGATCGCGGAGTCGGTCGACACGGTGCCGGCGACGACCCGGTCGCCGACGCCCTTCGCCACGGGCCGCGACTCGCCGGTGATCATCGACTCGTCCAGCTCGGCGGCGCCCGCGACGATCTCGCCGTCGGCGGGCACGCGCGCCCCGGAGCGGACCAGCACGACGTCACCCGTGCGCAGCGCGCCGAGGGCGACGAGCTCCACCTCGCCGTCGCCCGTCACGCGCTCGGCCTCGTCCGGAAGGAGAGCGGCCAGCGCCGCGAGCGCGTCCCGCGCCTGCCCGAGCGCCTTCATCTCCTGCCAGTGGCCGAGCAGCATGATCGTCACGAGCAGCGAGAGCTCCCACCAGAAGTCGAGCTCGAACGCGCCCAGCGAGGTGGCCATCGACGCCACGTAGGCGACGGTGATCGCCATCGCGATCAGCAGCATCATGCCCGGGCTGCGCTCCCGCACCTCCCGCCGGCCGCCGTCGAGGAACGGCCAAGCGCCCCAGAGGAAGACCACCGAGCCGAGCACGGGGCCGACCCACGCGACCCCGGCGAAGGCCAGGTCGTAGCCGAACCAGTCCATGACCATGTGGCTGGTCGCCACGACGGGGACGGACAGCAGCAGGCTCCACCAGAACCGGCGACGGAACGTCGCGACGTGGTGGCCGGCGTGCTTGCCGTGGCCGCCGTGCGGCTGCGGCTGCCGCGTGCCGTGGCCGTGCTGCTCGTGCCCGACGCTGTCGTGCGTGGCGTGCGCCGTCATCTCGTCCATCTCCTCCGGCTCATATACCCCCGGGGGGTACCTGGTCGTAGGAACGACGGAGGCGGCCCGGGCATTCCGGACCTGTCCAGGAGCGGGGTTCGGGCGAGGTGACGCCCGCGCGGTCGGGCCATTGTGCGGTCCCCGGATCGGGCGTAGCGTCCCGCCCATTCGTCAGGGCTGGGAGCTGGGGATGGACGGCACGGGCTCGGTCGTCACGTCGTGAGGGCCGCAACGGGGGACGCCACGGGGGCCGGCAAGCCGGGCGGCCCCACGCTCACCCACGTCCGCTACGACGGTGCCGCGCTGTCCGTCGCGTGGACCGGCGACCCCAACCCCGGCACCCGCTACGCCGTCGAGGTCTACGACGACGACACGCGCATCGCGAGCGCCGACGCCGGCCCCTCGATGACGGCGGTCGTGCCGATCGAGCTGGCGCCGGACCGCACCTACGGCGTGACGATCGTCGCGAACGGCGGGTGGACGTCGCTGCTCGTCGGCGTGGTCACCACCCCCGTCGCCGTCCCGCACGCCACGACCGACGCGGCGACGGGCGCGCTGACGCTCGCGATGCCGGACGCCGCGATGTACCGGCTGCGCGTGTCGGTCAACGGCGCGCCGCCCGGCCCGGAGCAACGCGTCGACGGGGCGGAGGCGGCCGTCGCGCCGCCACCGCCCGGCAGCGTCGCGGCTGCCACGCTCGCGCTCGCCACGGTCGGCGCCGGCGACGCGACGTCGATCGGGCCGTACGGCGCGGCGTTCGCGCTGCCGACCCAGCGTCCGGAGCTGCTCGGCGCCGCCTACGACGGCAGCACGCTGCACGTCGCGTGGACCGGCGCCACGGGCGCGGACGGCTACGTCGTGACGGTGCTCGACGCGGGCGTGGCGTCGTTCCGGCAACGGGTCGCCGCGCCGGCGACGGAGGCCTCCGTCACGCCCGGCATCACCGGGACGACCGGCAGGTACACGGTGGTCGTGCAGGCGGCGACGGGCGAGTCGACCGGACCGCCGTCGGCGCCGTTGCCGCTGCTGCTCGCGGCCGCGACGGTGGACGCGGTCACCTACGACGGCGCGCTGCTGTCGGTCACGGTGACACCGCCCGCCGGGCCGGCGCCCACGGCGTACGACCTGGCGCTGCTGCGCGACGGCGCGCCGGTCCGCGCCGCCACGGTGGACGCGACGACGCTCGCGCTCGCCGCCGACGCCGGCGCGGCGGCGGCCGCGTACACCGTGACCGTGCGCCCGCGCGCGGGCCTGTCGGTCGGCCCGCCGGTCGTGGCGCCCGCCGTGCTGGGGACACCGGACGTGGCCGCCGCCGTCTGCACCACCGACATCGTCGTCACCCCGGCGGCCGGCCGCCTCGCGGCCGGCGTCGCGATCGACGCCGTCCTGTACGCCGACGGCCGGCCCGGTACGCCGGTGCGGGCCGACGGCACGGCGACGTTCGCGATCCCGGCCGGTGCGGCCGCGGTCGCGGTCGCGGTACGCGGCGTGGACGGCGTCGCCACCGGCCCGTGGTCGGCGCCGGTCCCGGTGCCGACGGCCGTACCGGTCGTCACGGCCGCGCGGTCCGGCCGCGACGCCGTGGCGCTCGCGTGGCGCGGCGACGCGGACGCGACGTTCCGGGTCACGGCCGGCGACCTGGAGACCGTCGTCGACGGCCTCTCCGCGACGCTCGCGGCACCCGGCGCGGCGGCCGCGTCGGTCACCGAGGTCGCGGGGGTCTCGACCGGCCCCACCGGCACCGTCGAGCTCGTGCCGGACGGCCCAGCGATCACCGCCGTGACCGTCGACAGCAAGCGCGCGGTGACCGTCGGGTGGACGGGCACGGGCACGTTGACGGGCGTCGAGCCGGTCCTGCGGTGGGACGGCGCCGAGGTCGCGCTGCCGGCGGTCGCGCCGGACACGCACCCGATCGCGTTCGCGCTGCCGGACGGCGTCCCGGACGGCGCCACCGTCGCGCTGCGCGGCGTCGCCGGTGTCGCGTCGAGCCCGCTCGGCGACGCCGCCACGCTGCTCACCGTCGCGCCGGCCGGGCTGGCCGTCGGCTACGACGGCGCCGCCGTGACCGCGACGTGGGACGCGGCGAGCCCGCCGGTCGACCGTTACGTCGCGGCCCTCGCCGTCCCCGGCGCGGACGTCGTCACGGCCGTCGTCCGCGACGCGACGGCGTCGTTCCCCTACGCGCCCACCACGCCGCCCGCGGCGCCGCCCACCGTGACCGTCGCGGCGATGGCGGGCGCGGTCGCGCGGGGCGCGTTCGGCGCACCGGTCGACGTCGTGACGGAGACGCCGCGCGTGACGCTCGCCGCGTACGACGGCGCGACGCTGCGGCTCGCGTGGACCGGCGACACGACGGGGCGGTACCGCGTCGACGTCGAGGCCGGCGGCGTCGCGGCGGCGGCGTACGAGGTGGGCGGCACGGCCGTCGCGATCCCGCTCGTCCCGGGCGCGTGGACGGTCGCGGTCCGCGCGGCCGGCCCCCGCACCACCGGCCCCGCCGGGACGGTCACGCCCGTCACCGGCAGCGCCGAGGTGACCGAGGTCGCGTTCGACCCGGTCGGCGGCGACGGCCACGTCGCCTGGCAGGCGGTGGACGGCGCGACGGCGTACGCCCTCACGCTCCTCGACGGCACGCGGCCGGTCTCGACGTGGAGCGCGCCGGAGACGACCACCACGGTGGCGGCGTCGCTGCTGCGCGCCGGGGGCACCTACGCGCTGTCGGTCCAGCCGGTCGCGGCCACGGACGGGCTGCTGCTCACCGGACCCGTCACGACGGTCGCGCTGCCGGCCACGGCACCCACCGCCCTCGCCGTGAGGTACGACGGCGCGACGGTCGCCGCGACCTGGTCCGGCGACGCGCGTGGCTACCGCGTCAGCACGGTGACCGGCGGCACCGCCACCGCCCTCGGCGACACGTCCGCGCCGCGGGGCGAGTGGCCGCTCGCCGCGGCGGCCGACGGCACCGCGCTCGTCGTCCAGCCGCTCGACGGCGCGTGGGCGGGCGCCCCTTCCGCGGCGGTCCCGCTGCACACCGGCTCGCTGTTCCTGGGCGACACCTGGCTCGCGCCGGCGACGACCCCCGCGCTGGCGGCGACGGCCGTCGCGCTGGCGCTGCCCGACCTGTTCACCGGCACGCCGGACCTGTCGAAGCTGACCGGTCTCGGCCTGACCCTCGCCCGCGACGCCGGGGGCTACGTCCTCACGATCCCGGCGACGAGCCCGGTGTGGACGTTCGGGCCGGGCCGCGTGGACGTCGTCCAGGGCTGGAGCGCCTACGTCACCGCGCTCCAGACCGCCCACGCCACCGCCGGCGGCGTGCGCACGATCACCGAGGCCGTGTCGCGGGCGCTGCCGCAGACGTTCGCCGAGTCGCTGTACCTGGCCTACGGGCTCCGGCTCGACCTCGGCTGCATCGACCTGCGCCCGGGTGTCGTGCTGCGCGCGGAGTACGAGGCGTACCAGTCGGTCCCGGGCACCGAGCAGGCGACGCTCTCCGGCTACGTCACCACGGCCGTCGCCGACTACGAGGTCGTCTACGACGCCGGCGGCGCGGTCACCGGCCTCGACGGGTTCCTCTCCCGCCTCGTCGCGGCGGGCGGCGTCACGCTGACCAACCCCGTCCCGCCCGCGCCGAACCCGCGGCAGTACGGCGGCGGCGGCGTCCTCGACACGTTCGCCACGGCGATGTCCCTGCCGTTCGTCCGGCTCGTCTACCCGAAGTCCTTCCCCGCCACGAACGCCGTCGGGTCGTCGTTCCCGCAGCAGAACGTCGTGCTGCTCGCGGCGACGACGCTCACCGCGCTGGACACCGCGACCGGCAACGTCCGCGACGGGGTCCCGCCCGGCGCCGCGGCGGCGGTCTACCTGCGCGGGCGCGCGGTCCTGCGCCCGATGCTGCGCGTGACGGTCGACGGCGCGCCGCGGCTGGTGCCCGTCGGGACGACGCTCGGCGACGTCCTCGCGGCGGCGGGACGGCAGCCCGCGGTCGGGCTCCCGCTGACCGGCGTCACGCTGCGCCGCGCCCGCGCGGCGGCCGTCCCCGCCGGGAGCACCGCGCCACCCCGGGACTGGTCCGTCCGCGTCGACTGGTCGCCCGGCAGGGCGACGTGGCTGGGCCTCCCGCTCCTGCACGGCGACCGCCTCGACCTGGGCAGCGCCGGATGACCGAGCCGGTGCTGACGCGCGACGGGACGACGCCGCTGTACTGGGCCGGCCCGGCGCCGACCGCGGGCTTCGTCGCCACCGCCGACCTCGGCGGGACGGCGACGCTGACGGCGACGTGGGCGGACGGCGGCGGGACGTACGTGTTCCTCGGGACGCCGGCGCCCGCGGGCTTCGCGGCGGCGGTGCTCGACTGGCTCACGACGTACCGGCCCCGCGCGTGGCCGCGGTTCCTGTGGGTGCTCGACCCGGCGCAGCCGACCACGACGTGGACGGTCCTCGAGGCGACGGTGCGCCCGCGCGACGGCGGCGGGTGGACGTTCGGCGGCGGCGGCTACGCGTTCTCCGACTACCTGCTCACGGCGCGCGGCGACGTCGCCGTGGCGCCGGGGGAGCTCGCCGGCGCCGGGTGGGGGTTCGTCCTGGGCGACACCGCCGACGCGCCGGCGCTGACGTTCTACTCCCCCACCGACGCGTTCGCGGCGCGGGCCGGGACCAGCCTGCTGTCGCTGGACGCGGCGGGCGGCGGCGCCTGGCACTTCGTCGTCGACTCGCCGCCGGGGGGCGACGTGTTCGCCCGGCTCGGCGCCGGGATGCGCTACTTCACCGCCGGCGAGGGCGGCTACGCCGACACCGTGCGCTTCACGGTCCTCGACCAGGGCGCGGCGCAGGCGACGCTCTACGCGCGGCTCGACCCGCTGCGCCCGCTCGACCCGGAGCGCACGGCGTTCGGCTTCTTCCCGCCCTCCAGGACGGCCCCGGAGCCGCCCGCGTACGACTCCGGCTACGCCACCGCGTACGGCCACGACGTGGGGCTGCGGCCGCTCGCCGCCGGGGCGACGACGACCACGCCGGCGCGGCTGGTGTTCGGCGTCGCGCCGTACTTCGTCTCGGAGGAGGGCGTGAACACCGGGTACCACCTCGTGCCCGACGGGCCGTTCGCGCTCGACCCGCCCGCCCGCGCCGCCGCGAGCGACGACGGGCTCGACCGCGTCGTGTGCGGGATGTCCGGCATGGAGTACCTCGGCCTGCCGGCCGCGACCGGGTGCGCGCTGCGGTTCGTGCCGGGGCAGCCGGCGTACGCGCCGCTGGGCGACTCGACGACGGGTGCCGAGTCGCTCGTCGGCATCGGCACCACGTCCTGGGTCTACGTCGAGTCGCCGCGGGAGCCCCAGGCGCGCTACTACAGCCAGGCCGAGGACGCGCCCCTGTACACGGCCGGCTCGTCCGTCGCGGAGCTCACCGACGGCACGATCGGGCTGCTCGGCTTCTGCGAGCTGGTCGCCACCGACCTGCCCGCCGCGAAGCCGGACGAGGTCCCGCCGTGCTTCCCGATGGCGCCGTTCCGCCGCCTCGCACCGGCGGACGTCCAGCGCGCGCGCGCCGTCGAGCAGCTCGCGATCGCGCCGCGGCGGCGCTCGGTCCTGCTGCCGGACTCGGCGACCCCATCGAACGACCCCCTCCCCACGTCGCGCGTCGCGGTGACGCCGCAGGGGCTCGGCGTCGGCATCGCGCCCGACGACCGGACCTGGACCTGGCTCGGCATCGGCCACACCGGCGACCCGGCGCCGGTCCCGTCGCTGCGGTTCACCCGCGTCGACGGCGCGTTCGCGAACGCGATGCGGACGAACAACCTGTTCATGGTCGTCGGCGACCAGGAGACGTTCACCGCGAGCGGCTCGTCGGTGGCGTACGAGCTGACCGGCCTCGACCTGGCGGTCATCGCCACGCTGCCGAGCGGCAACGGCGTCCGGCCGGCCGTCCTCGACGCGGTACGCCCGCTCGCGGACGTCCCCTACGACACGCGCCAGCCGTTCGTGGACGCCGTGTGCGGCAAGGCGCCGGACATCACCGCGGCCGAGCTCGCGGTGCTCCTCGACTACGCGGGCCGCCTCACGCCGGCCGTCGGCGGCTGGCCGTTCCGGCTCTCCCCGGACAGCTGGGGCCCGGGCACGTTCCTGGTCTTCAAGTTCGTCCTCGGCCGCTCGCTGGCGACGCTGGTGGAGGACGTGTCGACGTGGGCGTGGCCCGAAGCGGCGTCGGCGAAAGGTCCCGACGAGGCGCGGCGCGCGATCGCCGCGACGATCGCCGCCGCGCGGCAGGCCCCGGCGTCGTCGCCGTACGCGGCGTTCGTGACGCTGGTCGACGACCCGCACTGGACCGGCATCCTCGCGCTGAACGTCGAGGTGCCGCTCGCCCAGCTCCCGGCCGAGCTCCAGGTGCTCGCGGCCGGCATCGACCCGGCGGAGTTCCGCGCGCACCACTTCGCGATGTCGGTGACACCGGTCGGGCTCACGGGCGGCGCCGTGTCGTTCCTCCCGTCCTCGACGTTCGGGCTCATCGACTACGAGAACCCGGAGGACCAGTACTTCACCGAGGAGGTGGCGTTCGCGTTCCGCGTCCTCCAGCTCACCGTCGGGATCAGCAACTCGGTCGTGACGACGTTCAACAGCCGCGCGGAGCTGCTCGTGAACCGGCTGTTCGGCGCGCCGACGCGGCTGTTCCCGACGACCCACGGCAACAACGTCATCCTCGACGGCGCGCACCAGCGGCAGCGCCTCCCCGACAACACCGTCCACGACACGTACGTCTTCTCGATGGCGACCGAGAACCTGTTCCAGCTCAACGGCCTGGTGCTGCAGAGCGTCGAGCTGCTGTCCACGCAGCTCGTCACGGCCAAGGCGTCCGACGCCGGCAGCGCGCGCGTCGACGCGATGTTCCAGCTCGGCGGCAACCTCCGGTTCTTCGAGCCGGAGGGGTTCGACCCGTTCTGCTGGGGGCCGGTCGAGGGCGGCGCCGACGGGTACGTGCGCTTCGGCAACCTCGGCATCGCGATGTCGTTCGACCTCGGCGACCCGGCGGGGACGACGACGTTCGCGCTGCGGGAGGGGACGCTGTCGTTCGACCTGGCGAACAGCGTGGCGCGCGAGCACTCGCTCGTCACCGGCTTCCCGCTGCGGCTGTCCGGGCTCGTGTCCACCGCGGACCCGGCGCTGACGCCGGACGCGGCGCCGCAGACCCCCGAGGACCTGGGGTACGTCTCGGTCACCGCGCCGATCCAGCAGTCGAGGCTCGACCAGCCCTGGTACGGCCTCGACTACGTGATCGACCTCGGCACGCTCGGTGCGATGGCGGGCAACGCGGCGATCGCGCTGCACCTGCTCGTCGGCTGGTCGCCGGGCGCGAGCGGCACCGACCCCGCCGTGTACGTCGGCGTGCGGCTGCCCGGCGCGAAGGACGCGCTCGGTGTCAGCCTGCCGCTCCAGGGCGTCGTGAAGCTCGGGTTCAAGAGCATCGAGCTCCAGATGACCGAGCCGGCCGGGGGGACCCAGCCGGCCGGCGGGACCGCGCCGTCGTACACGCTGCGGATGCGCAACTTCGCGCTGCGGCTGCTGGGGCTGTCGTTCCCGCCCGGCTACAACGACGTCATCCTCTTCGGCGACCCGAACCGGAGCGGCTCCTCCAAGGTCGGGTGGTACCTCGCGTACGCCTCGGACGTGGACCCGGCGCGGCCGCCGGCGCCGCCGTCGTTCGCGGAGACCCGCCGCCTGCGCGCGGTGACCCGCGGGACGGGGACGTAGCCGTGGCGGCGCTGACGATCGTGCGCGTGCTCTTCTGCGGCCAGGGGATGACGAACCTGGTCGAGGTCTACGACGACGGCGTCGAGAAGGCCGCGGCCGACTGGCTCGCGCTCGTGGACTGCGGCGGCAACACCTCGTGGGGCGCGTACGCGGTCGCGCACGTCGTCGCGAAGGTCAAGGCCCGCACGCCGAAGCGCCTCGACTGCATCGTCGTCTCGCACCAGGACGACGACCACATCGCGCTGCTGAAGCAGCTCGGTCCCGAGCTGAAGAAGCTCAAGGCGACCGTCGGGCTGTTCTACGCGGGCGGGCTCCAGTGGAGCAGCGCGAGCGACACGATCGTCCACGACTTCCTCGACACGGTCGGCTACCCCCGCAAGAACGTGCTCCAGGACGGCGCGGGCGCCGTGAGCGACTACGTCGGGGCGAAGAAGCGCTCGGAGCTCACCGCGATCGCCTCCCACGGCGACACGTCCCTGCGCCGGCTGATGACGAACGTGAACCTCACGTCCGGGCCCCCCGACATCAAGCGCAACGCCTCGTCCACGGTCGTCGCTGTCGACAACGGCACGAACGTCGTGCTGCTCCCGGGCGACGCGACGTACGAGACGATGTCGCAGATCTACGGCCTCCCCGCCGCGGCGAAGAAGCTCGTGCTGCCGGTCTTCGCCACGGGCATCCCGCACCACGGCGCGCTGCGCACGGCGGTCGAGAACTACGTCGCGAGCAAGGACCCCAAGACGTTCGGCTACGCCATCGTCGACGCGTTCGCGAGCCTCATCGGGTCGCAGCGCGCGGCCGCGAGCGCAGGCCCGTACAACGGGCACAAGCACCCGATCCAGGAGGTGCTGATGCGCTTCTACAGCAAGCTCACCGGCGCCCCCCAGCACACGTACGTCTCGTACATCTTCCAGCGCAGCAACGGCGCGACGCACGACGGCTGGACGACGTGGGACTCGAAGCACGCGCTCGACTGCACGGTGGTCTCCATCGGCGAGCACGCGAGCGGCCCGAACAAGCGCGTGGCGGTCACCTCGAAGGGCGTGCCGAAGGGTCCGTTCGTCTTCGGCGACATCAAGTACCTGCTGGCCGCGACCGGGGTGCTGCGGCCGGAGGAGATGGTGGAGTTCGTCCCGCGCGGCACGTTCGGCCCGGGCGCGTTCGGCCCCGGCGCGTTCGGCGACGTCGCGGACGAGGGCGTCGTGTACGCCCCGGCGCCGTAGTGCGCCGCGAGGCGCGGAGGAAGGACCGGCGGCGCGGCCGCCGGCGGAACGGGGGCGGGACATGGCGGCTCTGACGATCGTCCGCGTGCTGTTCTGCGGGCAGGGGATGACGAACCTGGTCGAGGTCTACGACGACGGCGTCGAGAAGGCCCAGGCCGACTGGCTCGCGCTGGTCGACTGCGGCGGCGACCACGCCCTCGCGAAGACGGCCATCGACGCGATCGTGGCCAAGGTCGCCGCGCATGACAAGCGCCTCGACTGCCTGGTCATCTCGCACCAGGACAGGGACCACCTCGGGCTGCTGACGCTGCTCGGCCCGCGGCTGCAGAAGCTCGGCGCGACGATCGGCAAGGTCTTCCTCGGCGGCATCTGCTGGAAGAAGGGCAACCGCGCCATCGTCGACGGCTTCCTCACCCGCCTGGAGTACGGCGGGTCCGAGGTCCGCGTGGACGGTCCCGAGGCGAGCGACTACCGGGCGGCGACGACGCGCGCCGAGCTCAAGGCCGTCGCGCAAGGCCACGGCACGTTCGTCCGCCGGCTCATCACGAACGTCGCGTTCGGCAGCGGCGCCGTCCGGAAGAACGCCTCGTCCGCCGTCGTCGTCGTCGAGAACGGCACCTCCGCGGTGCTGCTCCCCGGCGACGCGACGCTGGCGACGATGGACGCGATCGACGCCCTCCCACCCGGGGCGAAGGCGCTCCTGCCCCGGCCGGTCCTCGGGACCTCGGTCCCGCACCACGGGGCGCTCGCCACCGCGGTCGAGAACTACGAGGCGCACGGCGAGCCGGCGAGGTTCGGCTACCGGTCCGTCGACGCGTTCGTGACGTACCTGAGCTCGAAGCGCGCGGTCGCCAGCGCCGGACCGTACAACCGCCCGTTCCACCCGGTGGAGGAGGTGCTCGTGCGGTTCCACGACCCGCTCCTCCTCGTGGAGGACCACACCTACATGGCCTGGTCGTTCAACGACGGCAACCGCAGGAAGCCCGACGGCTGGCGCACCCTGTCGACCGACCGCGAGCTGCACTGCACGGTCAAGTCGATCGGCGAGGTGGCGGGCGCGGACCCCGGCCTCAAGACGCGGACCGCGAAGGGCGGCGTGGTGCAGAAGTTCGTGACCGGCGACGTCGTCTTCCGCATGGCGCCGCCCGGCGTCGTGCCGCCGGAGCGGGTCGTGGAGTTCGTCCCGCGCGGCACGCTCGACGTCGCGGTGTCCTCCCCCGACGACGGCGTCGTGTACGCCCCGGCGCCGTAGGCGGCCGCGATGACCCCGGACCAGATCCTCGCGGCGTTCGGCACTGTCGCCTCGACCCGCTCGCTCACGGGCGACTCCCTCCCCGGCGCGCGGGACCTCCTCGCCCGCCTCGCCGTCGACTCGCTGACCGTGACCGGCGGCATCGTCGCCCCGAGGGCGAGCGGCGCGACGCTCACGGCCACGACGGCGTTCCTGCGGACGCAGTGGACGATGGTGCTGACCGGCACCTCCGTCGAGGGCACGGACGACGTGGACCTCACGCTCGACCTCACGGGCGCGCAGGCGGACCCGTGGACGTTCGGCCAGGCGTTCGGGGACCTCCCGGCGAGCGCCCGCCCGCGCGACGACGGCAGCGGGCTGAGCATCGGCGCGAGCGTCGTCGCGCCGCTCGTGCTCCGCGACGCCGCGTTCACCGCGACCAACGACGTGGCGACGCTCCCGCGCCTGGCGGGCACGTTCCCCCTGCGCGGCGACGTCGCGGCGCCGGGCAGCGACGTGCTCGCGCGGTACGCGGACTACTTCGGCGACCTCGTCTACCTGGACGGCACCGTCGACCTCACCGGCCAGGGCCACCCCCGCCTCGAGCTGCGCGGCGTCGCGCCCGGTCTCACGATGACTCTCGGCAACGGCCTCGCGGTGCCCGCCGTGGGCGTCGTGCTGACGACGAAGTTCGAGAACCCGCTGCCGCTCGGCGCCGAGGAGGACGCGCTGCTGTCGGCGGCGCTGGTGTTCGCCGACGTCACGCTGCCGCCGCGGACGACCGTGACGCTGTGCGGGCCGCTGCTGTTCGGCAACGCGCTCTGGCCGCTCGAGGGCGTCGTCGTGCCGCCGATGGGCATCGCCGGCGGCGTCGAGACGATCCTGACGATCGCCGGCGTCCGTCAGGAGGACGCCGGGCAGTTCGCGCTACCGGCCGGCATCGCGCCGCTGGACGCGTTCAAGCTCACCGACGTCTCGTTCGGCCTGATGCCCCCGTCCGACGGCACGCCGCCCTCGGTGTCGTACGCGATGGTCGGCATCGCCACGACGGAGAAGTGGAACCCGCCCGTGCCGTACCTGACGATCGACGCCGTCGGCACGCGCTGGCGGGTGACGTTCGTCCCCGGCGCCCCCTCGGTCACGGGCAGCGTGTACGGCCGGATGACACTCGGCCCGAAGCCGCTCTCGTCGCTCGGCGCCGTCCGGCAGTCCCCGCGGCACGCGCCCTCCGCGCCGGCGGACGCGTCCTCCGGCATCACGCTGACCGTGACGCTGTCGCTGCCGGACCTCGGCTTCAGCGCCGTCGCGGACCCCTTCGACATCAGCCTCGGTGCCGCGCTCAAGACGTTCCTCGGCGACTCCGTCCCCGACCTCCCGGCGCCCCACGCCCACGTCACCACGCTGTCGGCGTACTCGTCGCTGCTGCGCAAGGACTTCGGCGCGGAGCTCGCGGTCACCGGCGACTGGTCGCTGACGGCCAACGACGTCACGTTCACGCTGACCGGCGCGCAGCTCCAGGTCGCGGTCTCGCAGAGCCAGGTGTCCGGCACCATCGTCTGCCTCGCCGACCTCGAGGTCCCCGGCGGCGACCCGGTCGAGCTGCTCGCGCAGGTGACGTACGCCGAGAAGGCGTGGGAGCTGTCGGCCATCATGCGCGGGACGGTCGACGTGCCGCGCCTCGTGTACGCCCTGCTGCGCGCGACGCCGCCGCCGTGGATCAAGGGGACGTTCACGCTCTCCGACCTCGAGGTGCGGTACAGCACCGCCGCCGGCAACCCGTTCTCCGCGCGCGGCACGATCGGCATCGCGGTGCCGGAGACGCTGCTCGGCATCCGGATGTGCCTGACGCTCACCGTCGCGGTCGAACGCACCGTGCGCACGACGACCGAGCACGAGACGTACGCCGTCGCGCTCCGGGACACCCCGATGGTCGACGCCGCCGCCGTCGTGACCGGCAGCCTCGCGGGCACGTTCGTCGTCGGCGGCCTCACCGTCACCGCGTCCGTCTCCGTCAGCGACGTCACGCGCAGCTACACGTTCGCGATCGCGTACCGGGACGTCTCGCTCACCGCCGTCACCGCGAGCGACTCGACGGGCGGCACGGCGCACCAGGTCGTGAAGATCCGGATGACCGGGACGCTCGGCGACCTGGTCACCTACCTGGTCTCGCTCGCCAACCCGAACGCGAACTTCCGCCTCGACCCGCCGTGGGACTTCCTGAACGCGATCGTGCTCGACGGCTACGAGCTCGTCGTCGACCCGACGCTCCAGGCGGTGAGCCTGACGCGCGACGTCTCGCTGAACCTCGGCTTCGTCGACGTCAGCAGCGTCGGCGTGCGCTACGAACGCTCGTCCGGCACGCCGAGCGTCAGCTTCGTGCTGACCGCGACGATGCTCGGCGACACGGCGCCGAGGACCACGGCGTGGGACGCCGTGAACCAGGCGCCGCCGCAGGTGCCCGGCAAGGGCGCCGGGCTGTTCTCGCTGAACTACCTCGGTCTCGGCCAGCACGTCTCGCCGAAGAACGTCACGTCGTACACGAGCATCGCGCCGGTGCTCGACGCGCTCGCGAAGTCGATGCGCCCGGCGAAGGACCCGGCGAAGGTGCCGGTCGACCCGGCGGAGTTCGACCCGTCGAGCCAGTGGCTGTTCGCGATCGACGCGACCGTGATGAACACGGTGTCGGTGAAGGTGCTGATGCACGACCCCGACATGTACGGCGCCATCGTCGCGCTGAGCGGCGACCAGGCCGGCTCGCTCGCCGGGCTGAGCCTCGAGCTGCTCTACAAGAAGGTCACCGACGACATCGGGATGTTCCACGCGCGGCTGCAGATCCCCGACGCGTTCCGCCACCTCCAGTTCGGCGCCGTCGCCGTGACGCTCGGGATCGTCAGCCTCGACGTGTACACGAACGGCAACTTCCGGGTGGACCTCGGGTTCCCCGCGAACAACGACTTCAGCACGTCGTTCGCCGTCGAGGCGGGCATCTTCAACGGCCGCGGCGGCCTGTACTTCGCGGTCCTCAACGGCGCCACCTCGACGCGCGTGCCGCGCATCACGAACGGCACGTTCTCGCCGGTGCTGGAGCTCGGCGTGGGGTTGTCGGTCGGCGTCGGCCGCACGTTCGAGGCCGGGCCGCTGAGCGCCGGCATGTACCTCAACCTCGTCGTCGTCTTCGAGGGGGCGCTGGCGTGGTTCCACCCCGACGACGCGAACGCCGCGACGGACCTGTACTACTGGTGCCGCGGCACCGCCGGCATCGTCGGCAAGATCTACGGCTCCGTCGACTTCAAGGTGATCTCGGTCGACGTGAGCGTCTCGGTGTCGGCGATGGCGACGCTGGAGCTGGCGGCGTACGCCGCCACGGTCGTCTCGCTGGACCTCGACCTGCGCGCGAGCGCCAGCGTCAAGATCGTGTTCATCCGGATCAGCTTCTCGTTCTCGCTGACGCTGCACCAGTCGTTCGTCATCGGCTCGGCGAGCACGCCGCCGTGGCGCGTGGCGAGCGGCACGACGTCGGTGCGCGGTGCGGCCGGCCCGCGCGCCGCCGTCGCGGCACCGGCGGCGGGCAACGCCCCGTACCGGCTGGTGTTCGACAAGAAGGCGGTGGTCTTCCCCGGCGGCGGGAAGCGGACGGCGTACCTGACGGCCGCCCCGGCGTACACCGTCGCGAACGTGCCCGTGCGGTGGGGGTCGACGCCGCCGGCGGCGGCCGCGCCGGACTACCGGATCGTCGTGATGCTCCTCACCGACAACGCCGTCCCGGTCGGCGCGCGCACGATCGCGGAGACCCGCCGCCCGGACGTGTCGCGCAACGCCCGCGCGGCGGAGCCGGCCGACGCGTCGCTCAACGTCCTCGCCGAGGCGATGCTGCGCTGGTCGCTGAACGCGCTCGGGATCGTCTCGCCGACGGCGGTCGTCACCCGCGACGACCTCGCGACGCTCGTCGCGCAGCTCGCGATGGACGAGTCCGCGGAGACCGGCTTCACCTGGGCGAACCTCGACTGCTTCCTCGGCAACAACGTCTCCGTCGTCGTCAGCGGCACCCCCGCCCCCGACCCCGCCGGCAACGGCCCGGACGGGACGTCCGGCACGCCGTTCCCGATGATCCCCGTCCTCGGCTGGACCGCGACCGGGCTGCCGGTGCAGGACGACGCGACGCGGGAGTTCTGGCACCACCAGTGGGTGGACGCGACGTACGAGGCCGGCGCGCTCGCGTACTTCGCGCCGCTCGACCCGCGGCCGGGGGGCGACCGCCCGTCCCGCCAGGCGCCGGACGCCGGCGGCGACGCGCCGGAGCCGATGGCGACGTTCGTGCTGCGCGACTACTTCCGGCTGCTGGCGCGCGCGGCGACGCAGGCGGCGGCCGACCTGCTCACGGCGTACCCGCACACCGTGGCGGACACCGACTCGCTGCGCTCGATCGCGGGGTCGTTCGAGACGTCGACGGTGCCGTACGTGGTCGTCCCCGGCGACTCCGTCGATGTCGCGGCGGCGGCGCTCGGCGTCACGGCGGCCGAGCTGGTCGCGCTGAACACGGACGTCGCCGCGACGCTCGCCGCGGCCACGCCGGGCGAGACGGTCGATGTCGTCGTCGGCGTCACGCCGCAGTCGCTGGCGCTCGCGAACGCCGACTGGGCCGTCGCGCCGTCGGTGCCGCTGACGCTCGGCGCGCTGCCGGTGCAGGTGCGCGAGGGGCAGTCGCTCGCGGCGCTCGGGCAGCCGTACGGCGTGGACGTCGCCGCGCTGCTCCCGACGGTCGCCGACCGCGCCGACCTGCTGCGCGCCGGCGCGACCATGGCGATGCCGTCGTGGGTCTACCCGGACCCGGCCGGCCTCAGCGTCGACCGGGTGGCCGCGCTGTACTGGGTCCGCCTCGGCCGCGTGCTGCCGGAGGACGTGCCGCTGTCACCGTGGTACGCCTCTGCGATCCGCTCGCTGAACCCCGGCCTCGCGTCCCCGCTGCCCGCGACGGTCAGGGTCCCGGCGGGGTACGAGTCGGAGGACGGCCGCCCGTGGCCGACGGTCGCCGGCGACACCGTCGAGTCGGTCGCGGCGTACGCCGCCCTCTCGCAGAACGTCGTCGCCGGCACGCCGTACGCCGCGTGGCTGGGCGACGTCCGCGCCGCGAACGCGACGCCGCCGGCGGCCGGCGTGGCCCTGCCGGCGACGAACGCGACGGTGCTCGCGCGCGACACGCTCGCGTCGCTGCGCGACCGGCTGCTGCTCGACGCCACGACGTTCGCCGACCGGGTCGCGGACGCCGACGTGCTCGTGCCGCTCACGACCGTGACGCTGCCGGACGCCACCGCCACGACCGGCACCGGGCTGACGCTGCTCACGCTCGCCCAGTCGTTCGGGCTCGGGCTGGAGGACCTCGCCGCGCGCATCGCCGGCGACGTGGGCGTCCTCGCGACCGACCCGAAGCACGACCTCACTGTCCCGGACGTGCCCGCGATGGGCCTCGACCGGCTGACGGCGGCCATGCACGGCGGCGCGGCGATGGCGACGGTCAGCGGCCAGGTGTCGCGCTTCATGATGAGCGGGCTGCGGCTGCCGGCGCCGGTCGAGGACGGCGACGTCTACCGCGCCACCGGCCCGATGACCGGCCTCTACGAGCTCGTCGGCCAGCAGGTCGCCGGGCCGCCGCCGCCGGAGACCGGCGACGGCACCGTCGTGACGTTCACCCTGACGAAGGGGCCGCCGGCGGCGTGGCTGTCGTTCTCGGGCTCCGTCGTGGTCGGCGGCGACGACGACGCCGCGCTCCACCTCGCGCGCAACCCCGGCCTCGCGTCCGGACCGCCGGCCGGTCTCGTCGCGCTGACCGAACCCGCGCCGTCGGCGGTCGTCACGATCACCGCGAAGGACCTCCGCGACTGCTACCCGGCGACCCTGCTGACGCCGGACGTCACCGAACCGCTCGCGCCGCTCCCGCTGTCGCACGAGCTCGGCACGCGCCACCGCCTCGCGCACGTCGTCACGTGGCAGACGAGCACCCTGCCCGCGCTGCCCGTGGCGCCGCCGGCGGGCTCGCGGCCGAGCCTGTGGCCGTTGCCGGCGGACCTCGTCGCGACCGCCGCGTCCGGGATCAGCACGGCGACGTACGTGCTGGAGCAGACGACGCCGCAGACCGGCCCGACCGCGACCTGGACCGGGCTGCGTTCGTACGCGTGGGCGACGCTCGTGGACTTCCAGGTGCGGCGCATCGCCGGCCTCGCCGGCACGACCGAGGTGATCGGCGCGGACCCGGCGACGCGGCAGCGCCTGGCCGACGTCGTGGCCTACCTCGCCGCGACGCCGACGGACTCCGCGACGCTGACGCTGCTCTGGCAGCTCCCGCCGACCCCGGGCCAGGCGCCCGGCCTGACGTCCGTCGCGCTCGACCCGGCGTCGACGTTCGTCGTGCAGACGAACCTCACGACGGAGACGCGCAGCGGGCTCACCCGCGCCGCCGGCGCGGAGACCGACCCGACCGCCGGGCAGCACTACGCGTCGATCGCCGACAGCGAGCGGTTCCTGACGCTGCTCTGGGAGTGCAGCGTGGTCGGCGGCGGCGGCTACTGGATGCGGATGCGCGGCGCGACCCAGGACGTGCCCGACTCGATCTTCGACCAGGACGGGCTCGCCACGCTGACGCTGCTCGTGCAGCTCGCCACGCAGACACGGCCGTCGCCGGACCTGCACCTGCGGTCGTTCACGAACGTCGCCGTCGTCGGCGACGGCGTCGACCCCTCCTCGGTGTCGCTGGCCGCCCGCGCGGAGGAGCCGCCCGAGCTCATGGCGGCCGCGTCGGTCGACCCCGGGCAGGTCGGCTTCCGGCTCTGCGTCCGGAACCCCGGCGAGGACGAGTCGGCCGACGGCAGGCTCCGCCGCCTCTACGGCCTCCTCGGCTTCCGGCTGGACGAGACCGAGTGGTTCGCCGGGAGCCCCGAGTCGCGACCGGTGACGTCGCGCCCCGCCCCGGCCTACGACCCCCTCGGCGTCGCCGTCCCCGAGAAGGACGACGAGACGGTGTGGGACCTGCGGCGCGTGGTCGACGCGAGCCGGTTCGCCCGGCGGCGGCTGCCGCCGTTGCCGTCGGCGCCGAGCCCGGAGGAGGACCCGTACGCCGGCACGGTCGCCGGCGCCCGGACGCAGGTGTCGTTGTGGTTCCAGGACGTGTTCGGCAACGTCTCCGGCGACCCCGCGACGCTGCCGATCCGCGTCCGCTACACCGACCCCCTCGCCGGCCCCGGCGGCTGGCCGTCGACGACCCTGCGCTACACCGTCGCCGCGAAGGTGACGGAGCCGGGCGCCGACCTGGTCGTGCGCGTCGACCTCCAGGCGACGGCGTACCAGCCCGCCGCCTCCGCCGCCGGCGACACGGCCGCCGCCAAGGCGGCGCGCGACGCGGCGCGGTACGCGGGCGTCTACTTCCAGGTGATGCAGCCGGACGTCACCGTCTCGCTGCTGACGTCGCTGCGGCAGGAGCCCGGCACCGGGCCGCAGCCGCTCCCCGTCGACGCCGCCACGCTGCGGCACTACGTCATGGCGGCGCACGCCTACCTCGGCGCCGTCGCGACCTGCGGGACCGCCACGGCCGGCGGCGCGACCGTCGACGCGCTCTGCGCGTCGTACGGCCTCGACCCGGGGACGCTCGGCGACGCGAACGCCGGCGCGGCGCTGTCCTCGCTGCTCGCCGCGACGAGCGTCGCCGTGCCGGTGTCCGCGGCGTTCCGCACCGGCGACACCGTGCAGGCGCTCGCGGGCGACGACGCGGTGGCCGTGCTGACCGACGAGGACAACGTCGTCCTCCCGCTCCTGCCGGGCGTCGAGCTCGTCACGCCGGGCCGTACCGAGACCGTCCCCACGGCGACCGCCACGGCGGCGGGGCTCGCCGCGGAGTGGCACTGCACCCTCGACACCCTCGTCGGCGCGAACGCCAGCACGACGGGCCTGCTCACGCCCGGCTTCGTCTTCGACTGCTACGGCGCCAAGGTCAAGGTCGCCACGGAGGGTGCGGCCACCGAGACGACGCTCGCGCTCGTCGCGACGGCGTTCGCCGGCCAGGGCGTCCAGCTGACCCCCGCCCAGGTCGTCGGGCTGAACGCCGACGTGCCCGGCATGTTCCGCGAGGGCGCCCCGCTGTCCGTCCAGGGCTACGTCGTCACCCACGGCGACACGCTGGAGAAGAACGGCAGCGGCGCCGCGGCCGCCGCGCTGGCGCCGCTGAACACGTCGACGCCGAACCTCTTCCCGCCGGGGACGTCGCTGTTCCTGAGGACCCGGGCGTCCGACGTCCCGCCCGGCGTCACGCTCGGCGAGTTCGCCGTCGCGAACACCACCACCCCCGGCGCGCTGCTGCGCCACAACGGCGGCACCACCGTCACCTCGGCCGTCGTGCCCGGCACGTGGACCTGGTGCGACCAGCCCGGCGCGCTGCGGGTGCCGTACACCGTCGCGCGGAACGACTCCCTCACGGCGATCGCGGCCCGCGCGCTCGGCGCCGACCCGCGCCTGCTCGTCGCCGGCAACGCCGCGATGCCCGGCGCGGTCGCGGCCGGCGTGACGATCGAGGCGGGCGGGCGGTCCGCGACCACGTCCGCGCCGTCGTCGTTCGAGACCGTGGCGGCGCTGTTCACGCCGCCGCTGTCGACCGACGAGCTCGCCGACGCGATCGACACCCGCACCGACGTGCTCGTAGTCGGCGCCCTGCTGCTCACGCCGCCTGGCGTCCTGCCCGCCTCGCCCGGCGGCGCGCTGACCGCGAGCGACGCGGCGGCGCCGTGGCCGGGCGTCGGTGCCGTGTCGCTGCTCGCCGCGAACGCCGGCACGCCCGGCCTGCTCGTGGCGGGCGCGCCCCTCGCGGCCGCGGGCACGGACCACGTCGAGCACGTCGCGGTGCACGACACGCTGACCGCGGTGGTCGAGCGCTTCCGCCGCGCGGGCGTCGCCACGACGGTCGACGCGCTGCTCGCGGCGAACAAGGACGTGGCGTTCGTGCGCGCCGGCGCCACCGTGCTCGTGCCGCCCGCGACCGCCACGCTGTCGGCGGCCCTGAGCACTCCGGCGGGCGACGGCGTGACGTGGACGTTCCCGGCGCCGGTGTTCCCGGTCTCGGTGACGGTGCGCGTCGCGCGCGACCCCGACCTGGTCGACCCGGCCCTCACGGCGACCGCCGCGGTCGCGGACACCGTCGTGCCCGTCGAGCGGCAGGCGGACGACGCGCAGGCGGGTGCGCTGACGCTCGCGCACTTCGCGGAGCAGGTCGAGGACGCGATCCCGCCGCTGCGCCTCGCCACCGGTACCGGCGCCGGCGGCGCGCCCGGCACCGACGTGTGGGCCGTGGTGTTCGGTGCCGGCGGCGTCGCGGACGTGCACGTGTTCGCGCCGCCGCCGGTGCCGCCGTTGACGACCCCGCAGCCGCGGACGTTCGCCATCCGGCCGCTCGCGACCACGCTGACGTCGCGCGACGGCATCACCGTGCCGACGTTCGAGCCGGCGACCGGGAGGCTCGGCAAGGACGAGACCCGGACGTTCCAGGGGATCGACCTGGAGGTCTGGGCGCGGGCGTTCCTCTCCGACGTCGAGCTGATGCTGACGGCGGCGTACGCGCGCGGCGCGTACGCGCTGAACCGGCCGGCCCTCGACAAGCTCGTGGCCGCGAAGAAGACGCTGGCCGGCGCCGCCGCGAAGGGGCTGTGGTACGTCCTCGAGGGCGCCGCGCCGCCGGACGGAGACGACGACCCCGATCTCCGGGACGCCGTCGAGGCGCTGCGCCAGCGCCTCCTCGTGTCGCTGACGCAGGGCTACGACACCTCCGCCGTCATCCAGTACGACACCACCGTCGCGTCGCCGTGGGGCACGACCGTCGCGCGGCTCTCCGGCAACGCCGTCGTCGACTTCTCGTCCGTGCCGGACAACCTGCGCACGCTGTCGATCTCGAACGGCAAGGTGTCGCTGGCGAACGGCGACGGCCGGGTGACGTTCCTCGTCCGCGTCCCGGACGTCGCCGCGCACGAGGAGCTCGACCTGACGCTGGACTACACCGTGGTCGAGCTCGAGCACGACATCGCGCCGGAGGTCGAGGGCTACGAGCGGTCGGACTGGCTGACGTTCGCGCTGCCGGTGCGGTCGGGCGACCCGGCGGCGTTGCGGGTCGACCTGGGCTCGCCGCGCGTGCCGGTGCCGCTGCGCGCGTACCCGCCGATGCCGCTGCTGGTGGAGCACGCCGCCGTGACGCCGGACACCGCGGCCACGCTCGACGACGCCGTGCACTGGCGCTACCGGCTCACCGTCCGCCACCAGTCGGCGCAGCAGGACCGCCTGCGGTTCCGCGTCACGTACAACCAGCCGCCGCCCCCGCTGACCGACGTGCGGTCGCGGGAGGACCTGTTCCGCCGGCTCGCCGGGTACACCAACGTCTCCGGGCCGCTGCTGTCGCTGCTCGCCGGCGTCGTCGCGTCCGACGACGCGGCGCAGCCGCGGCGGGACGTGCTGCGCGCCGCGCTCGACACGTTCGCGACGCTCGCCGACGCGGTGGCGACGGCGTGGGACGGGTACTGGACGGACCCGTCGCCTGACCAGCAGCGGCCGGAGGCCAAGGCCGCCGGGGGCGGCCCCGAGCCCGACGTCTACGAGTACGCCATCGGCCTCGACGACGACCACGAGGGCGAGTACACGCGGTTGCGGCTCACGCTGACCGCGCACACCGGCGCCGGCACGGTCGGCCGGCCCGACATCGTCTGCTTCACCGCCGACGGCACGCGGCACGTCCTGACGCCGCTCGCGCGGGAGAAGTGCCCATGCCCGCCGGACGCCACGGGCTGCTGGTGCTACGCGTTCCCGCCGGGCGTCCCCGCGTTCGCGCTGACGACGTACGAGCTGACGTTCCCCCCGGTCCACGTGGCGTCGTACCAGAACGCCGACGCCGACGTGTGGGTCACCCGCAACTCGTCGCTGCTCGGCGACGACGGGCCCGCGACCGTCGAGGCGTTCGTCTACCGCACGCCCGAGATGGGCTACCCGGCTCCGGTCGTGCCGTTCATCGACATCACGGAGGAGATCCACATCGGCGACTGGCCGACCGCGCCCCTGGGGCAGGTGTTCGCGATGGTGTTCGACGGCTACGACACCGGCCGCACCGTCGCCGTCGGTGTCCGCTACGCGTACACGCTCGTGCCGGCCACGCCCGACACGAAGGCGGTCGAGGCGCTGCTGCCCGTCGTGCAGTCGACCAACGGCACGTACGACGCCGCCACGATCCCGACGCTGACGCAGCACCTCGAGGAGTGGCGTGGCCGCGTCGACCCGTCACCGGACGGTGGGGCGTGGGCGTTCTGGGTCAGCCTCTACTCGTCCGTGGACACGTCGTTGCGGCGCCCGGTCCTCCAGCTCAAGCGGCTCACGTCCCGGCTGTAGCGAGGACGACGAGCCGCGGCTCGGTCATCTCCTCGATGGCGTAGCGCGGGCCCTCGCGGGTGTTGCCGCTGTCCTTGACGCCGCCGTACGGCTGGAGGTCGGCGCGCCAGGTCGGCACCTCGTTGACGAGCACCCCGCCGTAACGCAGCTCGCGCGCGGCGCGCAGGGCGGTGCCGAGGTCGCGGGTGAAGACGCCGGCCTGGAGGCCGTACCGGGTGTCGTTGGCGAGCGCGATCGCCTCGTCCATCGACGCCACCCGCGTCACGGTGACGACCGGGCCGAACACCTCCTGGCAGACGACCTTCATCTCCGGCGTCACGTCGGCGAGGACGGTGGGGCGCAGCACGCCGTCGACCACGTCGCCGCCCGCGAGCACCTTCGCGCCGCCGCGGACGGCCTCCTCGATCCAGGCCAGGACGCGGGACCGGTCATCGGCCGAGATCAGCGCGGAGACGTCGGTGGCCTCGTCCAGCGGCGGGCCGACGCGCAGCGCCTCCACGGCCGGGACGAGCGCGGCGAGGAAGTCGTCGGCGACGGCGGCGTGGGCGTAGACACGCTGCGTGGAGATGCACGACTGCCCGGCGTGGCCGAACGCCGCGACCGCGGTCTTCGCGGCCGCCGCCGCCCAGTCGCCGGAGGCGTCGACCAGCAGCGGCGAGTTGGAGCCGAGCTCGAGGCGGACCTTCGCGCGGGGCGCCTTGGCGACCATCCCCCAGCCGACCTCGGGGCTGCCGGTGAACGACACGTACGCGACGTCCGGGTGCGTCACGAGCGCCTCGCCCACGGTCGCGCCGCCGCCGGTGACGACGTTGAGCCAGCCGGGCGGGACGCCGGCGGAGTCGAGCAGCGAGACGAGCGCCAGCGCCGACAGCGGCGTCTGCGTGGCGGGCTTCAGCACCACCGGGCAGCCGGCGGCGATGGCGGGCGCGAGCTTGTGCGCGACGAGGTTGAGCGGGAAGTTGAACGGCGCGATCGCGGCGACGACGCCCACCGGCACGCGCAGCGTGAACGCCACCCGCCCGGCGCCGGCGGGAACCGCGTCGAGCGGCACGACGTCGCCGGCGAACGTGCGCGCCTCGGCCGCGGCGGCGGCGAACGTGTCGACGGCGCGCTGCGCCTCGACGCGCGCGGTGCGGATCGGCTTGGCGGCCTCGGCGGCGATCAGCCGCGCGTGCTCCTCGACCCGGTCCGCGAGCAGCGCGGCGGCGCGGTCGAGGACGGCGATGCGTTCGTGCCGCGGGAAGTCGTCGCGGGCGAGCGCGGCCGACGCCGCGGCGACCGCGCGGGAGACCTCGGCGGGGCCGCAGGCGGGGACGGTGCCGACGACCGAGTCGTCGTACGGCGACCGGACCTCGCGGGTCCCCTCGCTCCCGGTGGCGAGCCACTCGCCGCCGATCAGGACCGGCCGGACGTCCATGCGACCGAGGCTAGACCCCGGTCTCCTGGCCGGGCATCCCGCGGCCGTCGCCGCCGAGCCCGCCGTCGCCGAGCGGCGCGCCGCCGGCCGGGCCGCCGGCGTACGGCATGCCGGTGGTGTCGAGGCCCTCGGACTGCTCGGTGTCGACGTCGCCGGACCGCGTCCCGGTGACGCCGCCGATCGACGCCTCGTCGGTGGCGTCGGCGTTGGCGACCTTGAGCTGCTCGATGTTCTGCTCGGTCACGACTGCTCCTTGGGCGGGTCGACGTGCACGGGTTCGTTGACGGCGGAGAGGTCGAGCGAGAGCGACAGCGTCACCGGCGCGAGGGACCGCAACGTCGCCGGCAGCCGGTCGCCGGCGGCCAGCGTGACGCGCAGGACGAGCCGTCGCAGCAGCCGGTCCTTCTTGCCGGTCCACACCTCGATCGCGGAGCTCGCCGCGGCCTTGGTCAGCGCGGCGCGGGACCGCGCGTCGAGCGGGCGGAGGCCGGCGAGCGCGCTGGTGCCGAGGCGTTCGCCGAGGCGGCCGAGGTCGTCGAACGCCGCCGCGACGTCGAGGCGCGCGGTGACGTGGTCGGTGTCGGTGCCGCCGACGCTGCCGCCGTCGGAGAGCTTCGGGTCGCGCAGCCAGTGGTCGATCCGCAACGACCCGAGGCCGCCGCCCTCCCCGCCGACGTCGACGCCGCCGGAGCCGGGCAGCGCGGTCACGCGGCCGTTGCGTACGACGTACGCCCGCTGCCCGGTCGACACGAACGTCGCGGTCGTCGTGCGCGCCCCGCGCAGCTCGGTGACCTGGAGCTCGGCGACGGGCAGGCCGGCTTTCTCCGGCAGCGCGAACGGCCCCTTCAGCGCGAAGCCGACCGGCCCCTCCGCCGCGGGCGACTCGGCGGACAGCCGCAGGTCGAGCCGCGCGCTGCGGACGTCGTCGAGCTTCTTCGCGGTGTCCCGCAACGCGCTCACGGCGGGCGACCCGGACGAGCCGCAGCCGGCGAGCAGCACCGCGCCGAGCGCGGCGGCGGCGAGCCGCCTCACGGCGACGCCGTGGCCGTGGGCTCGGCCGTCGTCTCCGTCGCGGTTGGGGTGGCGGTCTCGGTCGGCGTCGCGGAGGGCTCCTCGGTGGCGGCCGCGGACGTGGGCGCCCCGGTCGGCTCCGACGACGACGGCACGGCGGTCGGTGCCGGCGACGCGCCGCCGGTGCCGCTCTCGCCCGCGGGCACGAGCTGTGTGGCGAGCACCCGCGCCAGGTCGTCCATCAGCGCGTCCAGCTTGGCCTGGATCTCCTCGACGGAGAGGTCACCCCGGGCCAGCTCGCGCAGCGCCAGCCGGATGCGCGCGAGCTCCTGGCTGCCCTCGGCGGTGAAGCGCAGGTTGCCCTCCGCCGTCAGCACGAACTGGTACGCCGAGGCGAGGGTCTCGCACAGCGTGCAGCTCTCGTTGATGGCTATGGCGAGGTTCTCCGGCGCGACGGTGGACGAGTCGTAGCCGGAGATCAGCACGACCTGGATCGACAGCGCGACGGTCTGGCAGTCGGTGCAGGAGGCGTAGGCGACGGCGGCGTTGGTGTTGTCGACGACGTCGCCGGTGGCGCGGCGGACCTGGAACGCCAGCCGGAACAGGTCGAAGCCGTCCTTGGTGTTGATCGCGACGGCGCCGGTGTCGCCCTGCGCGAACGCCGGCGCGGCCGGGACCGCGACGAGCGCGAGGGCGGCCGCGAGGACGGCCAGGGGGCGCCGGGCTCTCATGTCACGCGCTCCTCTACGGGCTCGGGCTGACGGACGGCGACAGCGACGCCTCCGGCGACGGCGACAGGCTCGCCTCCGGCGTCGGCGACGCGTCGGTCGTACCCGTGGTGGTGCCGGTCGTACCGCTGTCGGCCGACGGCGACGCGGTCGGCGACGGCAGCGGGTCGACCGGCGTCGTGCCGGCCGGTGCGCTGGTGTCGGCGGGCTCGTCGCTCGTGTCGCGCCCGGTCGGCGTGAACGCCGGTGCCGTGTCGCGGTGCTCGAGGACGGTGGCCGACGAGGCGACGTAGTCGGTGAACGTGCCGCGCTCGCCGGGCTGGATCGGCCGGTACTGCTTGCCGGGCAGCCAGGCCCAGGCGAGCAGCGCGACGAGACCCGCGCCGGTGACGAGGACGACGGCCCGCTTGGCGAGGCTGTCGGCGGACCAGGCCCAGGACCGGCGGCCGATGCGGCGGCCGATGCGGACGAGCGTGTAGACGATGCCGACGAACGGCAGCACGAGGATCAGCGCCTGCACCGCGCCGCCGGCCGCGAGCAGCCAGTTGCCGTCGTTCAGCGCGGCGTGGGCGGCGCCGCCCTGGTGGCGCACCGACTCCCAGCCGGTGCCGAGCAGCCGCGGCAGGTGCACGAGCAGCAGCGCCAGGTTGAACATGAGGAACGGCACGACGACGAGCACCCAGGCCGTGACGAAGAAGCGGACCCAGCGCTTGAGCGCGGTGACCCGCGCGTCCGGCTTGCGGCCCGGCACCATCGACTTGAGGATCGGCCCGATGCGGGTGAACAGGTCCGGCACGCCGACCGCGTCCGCGACGATGTAGTAGCCGTCCAGGCGCAGGAACGGCAGGAACTGGTGCGCCACCTCGACGTGCTGCACCAGGATCAGGAACAGCAGCGGCTCGAACCGCGTGGCGAAGTACAGGCCGCCGGTCGCGAGCATGAACAGCGCGTTGAAGTAGACGCCGCCGAGGTCGGTGCGCAGCCGCCCCGCCTTGGACAGCCGGTACGCGTCGGTGACGTCGGTGTAGAACGCCGGGAACGCCACGTAGATGCCGGCGCCCATGACGCCCGGCGTCGCGCCGCCGTACCGGCAGCCGGTCGCGTGCCCGCACTCGTGCAGGAACGCCGACACCACGACGAACGCCATCAGCACGAGGAACAGCGCCGGGTGCATCACCGTCTGCCGGATGCCCTGCGCGACACCGTGGTGGCCGAACAGCCAGACGTCGAACGCCGCCAGCCCCAGCAGCGCGGCGACGATCACCGGCGGGAAGAACGCCGGGTAGAACATCGTCGTCAGCGCCTTGACGGCCTTCGGCGAGATGACGCCCTTGCGGAGCTGGAGCGCGAGCAGCGAGTCCGGCTTGGACAGCACCGGCTGCGAGCCGTCGTTGTTGGTGACGACGCCGAGCGGGTTGAGCTTGTCCTCGACGAGGGTCTTGGCGTTGCGCGCCGACAGCCGCCGCCCGAACTTCTCGCTGGCGACGGCCGCGATCTCCTCGTACGACCGCTGCCCGTCGCACGCCTCGGCGACGCAGTACAGCAGCCGGGAGAGCTGGATCGTCTGCCCGTCCGCCCGCCTGGCGAGGTACGGCGCCTCCTTGAACCCGGACCCCTCGTACTCCCCGATCAGCTCCACCCCTTGCGCCACGCGCGGCGCGCGAGCGGACCCGCCGACGGGCGCCGGCCCGTGGGACGACGCGGGGGCGTCGTTCGCAACCGGCCGAGCTTCGAGCACCATCGACAACGCTCCAAAGAGGGCGGCGGGACAGGGATGGGCGGTAAGGGAGATGAGCGGCGGCGGGGTGTGCCGCTCG